>USSH01000244.1 GCA_900557435.1 uncultured Coprococcus sp.
CTTCTCGAGATACTTATAATTCTCAGGATCCCTGAATCTTTCGAGAGCACTCTGTCTAAGCTTCTCCACCTCATCAATCGAGAGACCCAATTCCCTTGCTATCTCGGATATGCTTTTCTTCTCACTTCCATAGCCATATATCTCACATACGACCTTTTTCTCCATGTAATTGAGCTTCTCTATAAGCTCGTCAAACATTCTCCTGCACATTCCATCCTGGGAATATGACAATGTGTCTGTCTGAACCCCAAACACAGAACTGTACAATGCCTCATATGGACTTATAAGATCCAACAGATATGTATCTTTTTCTTTTCTTATAACAAATGCCCTGTGCACTGTTATTCACCCCTTCTATATGATCAAGTTATCTCCGCCATCATTTTTTTATATATCTGAATCCAATTATTTTTATTATACATGTTTTGCCACAAATAAAAAACACGAAAGTGAGTTGATAAAAGATTTTATGTTTTTATTAAGTCTTTATACACCTGCACGTTCTCTTATGCTATACTATTGCTGTTTAAAATGCTGATATGTGTCAAGTCATATCTTAAAATGTTATTTATACCGGAGGGATCGTATGATAAAGCTTCTGCCGGATGAATATTACTCATCCACATATAAGATTGATTTCAAAAAATATTATGCCATGGGCTACCGCGGAATTTTATTCGACATAGACAACACTCTGGTCCGCCACAACGAGCCAGCTACAACCAGAGCTACCCAGCTTATGGAACAGCTCAAAGCCATAGGCTTCAAGATATGTCTGGTATCCAACAACAAAGAACCAAGGGTCGCTGCATTCAACAAAAAGATGAAAGTGAACTATATATATAAAGCCGGAAAGCCTTCCAAAAAAGGCTACATACGCGCCATGGACGAGATCGGCTGCAATGCAAAAAACACCATCGCAGTCGGTGATCAGATATATACTGATATAATCGGAAGCGCCAGTCTGGGGATCCATACTATACTTGTAAAACCTATAGACACAAGCCATGAAGAAATCCAGATCACCCTGAAAAGGATTATCGAAAAACCATTTATATTTTACTTTAAAAAGAAGCACGGCATGGTGAGATAAATGTTTATAGATGGCAATTGCAAAGTTGTCCCAGGACATAAGTCTTCAACTTGCTGTCCGCACAAATAAATGGACTGTAATTTAACGATTCACCACCGTTAAACTACAGTCCATTTTATTCTGTCGTTTATTCTTTTGTGTACACAGTCACCACCGCGCAGTATCGCTCGCAGATCTCTGCATTAGTCATTGTATACCTTCTTGAATTCTGTGTAGCCCTCTGCCTCAAGCATACCTATCTGCTGCTTCATGTTCTTTCTCATCATCTGGATTGTCACAGTCTTTCCAGCCTGACGAAGCTCTTTTGCCTCCTTGAATATCTCAAGTTTCTTATCAAGAGTTACGTCCTTATGAATGAGAATAGCCACGTTGTCTGCATCTATCTTATATCCATTCTCGAGTTTGTCCTTGAGAATAGTTATGATCCTCTCAAAGCCAATGGAGAATCCGGTTGCAGGCACATCCTGACCGCAGAAGTTGCCTACCATCTTGTCATATCTTCCGCCACCTGCGATGGAGAAGTTGTAATCATCTATAGTAACCTCGAATATAGGACCTGTGTAATATCCCATTCCTCTTACAAGAGTTGGGTCAAATACGATCTTCACCCCATCAGCTACCATGGTTCTGGCACTTGATATGATCTCATCCATGTTGGTGATAACCTTTGGATCAAGGCAATCCTCTGCGATATCCTTGCAGAAGTCTGCGCAGCTCATATCGCCGAGGTTCTGATATACCTCCAGATATTTGTCCACCATTGCTGCATCGTAGCCATTCTCTGTAAGCTCTGCTCTTATACCGTCAAGTCCAATCTTGTCGTACTTGTCAAGGCTTATCAGTATCGATGCAATATCATCCTCCGCAAATCCGGCATTCTTTGCGGCACCGCGAAGTATCTGTCTGTCATTGATGTGGATAGTGAAATCTGTTATCCCAACCTCTGAGAATATTCTTGAGAGCATATCTGATGTGGCTGCAACAAGCTCTATCTCAGCAAGATTGGTATTATCTCCAAGAATATCTATATCGCACTGTGTGAACATTCTGAATCTGCCCTTCTGAGGCTGATCTGCACGGAACACAGGACCTATCTGCAGTGCCTTAAACGGACTAGGAAGCTGTTCCTTGTTGTTGGCATAATACCTTGAAAGAGGAAGTGTCAGATCGTACCTGAGTCCACTGTCAGCAAGTTCTCCCTTTCCGGCATCTATCGCTCTCTGAAGATCAGCACCTCTCTTCATAACTTTGAAGATAAGCTTCTCGTTATCGCCACCCTGCTTGCTTGTAAGATTCTCTATATGTTCCATAACAGGAGTCTCTATCTGTGTAAATCCGAATCTGGAATAACTTGTCTTTATCATTGAAAGCACATGTTCTCTCAGCCTCATATCAGCCGGAAGCTGATCACACATACCCTTTACCGGTGTCTTAATGAATTTTGCCATTTCTAATCCTCCTGATTTCATCTTTTATCAAACCGAACCTATTCTAGCATATAGTATTGACTTTTTCCAGTACTAAGTTATCACCACATGCTGATGTACATAAGTTATAACCGCATGCTCATGTATACTCTACTCCAAAACAAAAATAACCATCGGAGTGAACATTATGTCCAATCCGATGGTTTCTTTTATCTTCCCATGTGATTATCTGAGAAGGTCGTAATTCAGTTTCTTTATAACTGTGAATGCCTTGTTTCTAAGTTCCTCACCTGAGAACTCGTCAAGCTGCACATTCATATCCCAGTTATACTTCATAAGAGTATTGAGGAGATCCTCTATGTAATCCTTGACATACTTGACATTGCTATCACTCTTGTCCTTGAGCTGAACAACTATGTTATCTATAGCCTCAATGATTCCTGACTCCTGCTTATCCGTTGTCTGTCCTGACTCATCATTGAGCTCTATTACCTTACCTGTCTTGGTGATGATAACCTTTTTATTAGGAGCTGCAGCCGCCTTGCTCTTCTTGTTTATCAGATGATTAATACACTTGATAAGACACGCAACGGAGTATGTCATCTCCTCGCTGGTAGGCTTGTCCTGGCCCTTCAGTGCATGCTGATGGTACAAATACTCTGACTTGCACAGCATCTCCTCGACAGCTGCCACCTTGCACAATGAAACAAGGTCTGCCGGCATAGCCTGCTGCTTCTTGCCAAATAAGCCACCACCGCCCTGCTCATTCTCTTCTTTATACTTTTCCGGAAGAGTAGTTCTAACATATGTGTCATGCAGATACTTCTTAGCTGTATTGATATCATAGCTTGATGCGAGAACCATCTTCTTTGAGCTGTTAAGTCCATTGACAACCATATCCTCTGCTGCCATAAAGAGCAGGATCTTCTGTCTGTTATCAAGCATTGAGTATACTTCTTTATTCTTATTGTTCTTCTCGACAATCGACTTCTTTCTGACGTCAAATACTTTAATCTTTTCCTTTACACTGAAGAACGCTTTGAGCATCGCCGGATTAGCATTCAAGAAATTGCAGCACCATGTAAGCTCTATGTACTGATCCTCTATCTTGTTGGATACCTCATAAAGGCTGTATCCCTCGAACAAGACATTGAGCGCTTTAGACAGGATCTCCAGGCTCTCATACTTCTCTTCATATGACTTCTGTGTTATGTCTGAGTTGACATAAGCCTTTATACCGCACTCGATAAAGAGCTTATTGTACTCATATGCGCCTTCCGGTATATTCTGACGACCGCTGAGCTGTGCTCCTGAACCGAGTGTCTGAAGTACCTTCTTCACCTCAGGCTCATTCTCTATAGCCTGATATACCTTCTTTGTAAATGCGCATGTCTCATTGAGAAGTGAATCTATTCTCTTATTATATACTTCCTGCTTTGATATCTCTGATGCAACCTTGCTGCTGAGTATCTTGGCAGCCTCTG
>USSH01000245.1 GCA_900557435.1 uncultured Coprococcus sp.
TCCAGACAGGGATTTTGGAAGATAATAAAATATTATGCAGCAAAGGCTGGAATAGATAAGGATATAACACCTCATATGATAAGACATTCATTTGCATCGCATATGTTGAATAACGGTGCTGATATCAGATCTGTTCAGGAAATGTTGGGACATGTGGATATAGCCACAACTCAGATATATCTGACTAATAAGCAGAGTAAGCTCAAAGAAGAATATGCCAAAGCATATCCGAGAGCTTAAAATAAAATAACTTATAGACTAAGGAGAGAATCAAATCATGGAAAACAATTACTTTGTTCCGGCACAGATCATTGAGAACAATCTGAAGGGCGCGGTTGGAAAAGCAAACTTAAAATTGTACAAGATGATCATGATGGGCTTTTTTGCAGGTATGTTTATTGCAATCGGTGCTGAAGGATCCAATCTTGCAGTGCACACAGTCGATAATTTTGGACTGGCAAAGACACTTGCAGGATGCATTTTCCCGGTAGGACTGATGATGCTTTCGATCATAGGTGCAGAACTTTTCACAGGAAACTGTATGATGATAGCTGCTGTTGTGGATAGAAGAATAAAATTTGTCCAGATGTTAAAGAATTGGGTTGTGGTGTATCTCAGCAATCTGATAGGATCGGTAGTTACAGCTTCTCTGATATATGGAAGCGGACAGTTTGACAATTCAGCCGGTGGCCTCGGTGCCTACACTATTAAGGTTGCCATGGGCAAGACCGGGCTTGATTTTGGAAATGCTTTTGTATCAGGAATAATGTGCAATATCCTTGTGTGCGTTGCCGTTCTCATGGCATCATCCGCGAAAGATATAATAGGAAAGATATTTGCGTGTTTTTTCCCAATCATGGTGTTTGTTATATCAGGATTCGAGCACTGTGTTGCGAATATGTATTATATTCCGGCTGGAATCATGGCTGCATCAAACAGCAAATATGTCGACAAGGCGTGTGAGCTTTATGGCTATACAGCTCAGCAGATAAGCGACCAGTTGACTATAGGCAATTTCTTTGGAAAGAACCTTCTTCCGGTTACCCTAGGAAATATCATAGGTGGCGGTGTGATAGTAGGGCTTGGACTCTATGTGATCAACAAGCCTAAGAAAGAAACAGAATAGTTGAAAGATGTAATGCATATATAATTAGAATATAATTAGAATGCAAAATTTAATATAAAAACTGAATGTTATATTGAGACGAAAAAAAGATATGTCCGTGTACTTACAAACAGGTGCACGGACATATCTTTTTTTCTTGGTTTCTCAGTCATTATAAAAATCTACGATCTTGTCCATTCTTGATGACATGTTCTCAAATAACAGATCCAGAATAGTGAGAGCGGTCATCGATTCGACAACAACAACGGCTCTTGGTCCGATGATCGGATCGTGGCGGCCCCTTATGGACACCTCGATGTCCTCACCGGATTTGTTGACGGTGTTTTGTGTGGAGGCAATTGACGGAGTAGGCTTGAAGTGAGCCTTCAGCACGATATCTGAGCCATCGCTCATGCCGCCCAGGATTCCACCGGCGTGGTTTGTCTCTTTCGAGACTTTGCCGTATTTCATGGTGAATCCATCGTTATTGTATGATCCTCTGCTCTCAGAAACCTCTGTGCCATCGCCAATCTCCACTGCTTTGACAGCTCCGATGGACATGACGGCCTTCGCCAGACATGCGTCCAGTTTGTCGAATACCGGTTCGCCGATTCCTGCAGGCATGCCGTGAACAATACATTCAACACTTGAGCCTATGGAGTCATTTTCAGCCATGCAATCCTCAAGGATAGAAGATGCCCTGGTATAAGCATCTGGATCAGGCATGTTCAGATCGTTTTTGAGAATATAGTCTGCATCAAATTTATTTTTGTCTATATGTACATCGCCGATGGAAGATACATATGTAGTTATGGTGATTCCTAGTTCCTTAAGTATCTTAGATGCGATCGCACCTGCGGCAACTCTGCCTATGGTCTCTCTTCCTGATGAGCGCCCGCCGCCTCTGTAGTCCCTGAAACCGTATTTCTGATCAAATGTGTAGTCTGCGTGACCCGGTCTATAATATGTAGCGATATCTCCGTAATCTCCGGAACGCTGTGAAGTGTTCCGCACCATCATTGATATAGGTGTTCCTGTTGTCTTTCCCTCGAAAATTCCTGACAATATCTCAACAGTGTCAGATTCCTTTCTTGGAGTTGAGAACTGCGAAAATCCCGGTTTTCTCCTGTCGAGAAAGACCTGGATATCCTCCTCGCAAAGCGGAAGTCCTGCCGGACATCCGTCAACAACAACTCCTAAAGCCTTTCCATGAGATTCGCCCCATGTTGTGATAGTGAATTTATTCCCTATGGTAGAACCTGCCATAATATGTCTCCTTTCAAACGTGGTATAACTACCGTTCCATTTCAGACAAATGCAAAGTCGGATATGTATGTACAAAGTCTGCGCGAATTATTATAGCATACATAAGTTTGTTATAACAAGAAATAAGTTGAGATACTGTGAAGTGCGAAAGTGCGAAAAACGTAGAAAATGAGAGAAGATGCGAGAAAATGAAATATCTTCTCTATGATGTAACTTTATATTGACTTCGTGATGTTGGGATGGTGAACCTTGTAATGTCGAATGGTATGTATTAAAATATACAAACAATGCTGAACGGCAGGCATCAAAATATACAAGTAATGTCAGGCGTGAAGCAATAGATAATGGAAAGGGAACAGTTGAATATATAGCTGATATAAGGTAAATAAGATGGAAAAATATTACATAGTAAAATCTATAGACGGAGATTACGCTAATCTGGTTGATGAGAATGAGCCGGATGGTGAGACTAAGCTCGTTGCAAGAGCATTACTTCCAGAAAATATATCGGAGGGAACAAGACTTCATTATGCATTCTTGCAATATGAAATAGCAGAGTAGTTCTGCAATAGTTCTGCAATATGAAACAATAATAGTAGAGGATAATAATATGTAGAATAATTCTGTACAAGATTCTGTACAAGGATAGTAATATGTAGAATAATTTCCCCTTTACAAATAAACACACATATGTTATCCTACACAAAGTCAGCTGACACTTAGTTTGAGGACACCTCTAGACCTTTTGCCCGGTGTCAGCCATGTATATTTATTTTATAGGAGGATTGTTATTATGATAACAAAAGAGCAGAAGCAGGAAATCGTAGCTAAGTACGGCAAGGATGCAAACGACACAGGTTCAACAGAGGTTCAGATCGCACTTCTTACAGCAAGAATCAACGACCTCAACGGACATTTCAAGGCTAATCCAAAGGATCATCACTCAAACCGTGGTCTTCTTAAGATGGTTGGTCAGAGAAGAAACCTTCTTGCATACCTTAAGAGCAAGGATATCGAGGCATACAGAAAGCTTATCGAGAGCCTTGGACTCAGAAAGTAATTCTAGTTTAAGAATTTCTATTCGGGCTTTAATACAATAACAATTATGAGAACCATGTGGCAGCACATGGTTCTTTTTTTAAGCTTCTTTTTTTATAAGTACACACCTTTGGATATTGTATTTTTTATATTCGTATGCTAAAATTTAAAAGATTGTGGAATGACATATCGAGACTTCTATAAAGAATATCATGAGTGAGTGGGCCTGGATGCTGAAAATGTGTTGAGACATGGTGTTTTTTATAGTTGTTTCGACGTCTTCCACAATACAAATAAAATTAATCAAGGAGATTTTGAGATGAGTAAGGAATTCAAGAGATACCAGAAAGAGATCGCTGGCAGAATGCTTACTGTTGATATCAACAGAGTAGCTGCACAGGCGAATGGCGCTGCATTTATCAAGTACGGTGACACAACAGTGCTTTCAACATGTACAGCTTCAGAGAAGCCAAGAGACGGAATTGATTTCTTCCCACTGAGCGTTGAATACAACGAAAGAATGTATGCAGTAGGAAAGATCCCTGGAGGATTCAATAAGAGAGAAGGAAAAGCATCTGAAAATG
>USSH01000246.1 GCA_900557435.1 uncultured Coprococcus sp.
ATGAATATAAGAATATCAGTTAGAAGCCTGGTGGAATTCATTTTCCGCAGCGGTGATATAAGTGATAGCAGCAGTGGGACTCTGCCTGTAGAGGCGATGAATGCGGGAAGCAGGATTCATAGAAAGCTTCAGAAACGGGCAGGGTCTTATTATGATTCTGAGGTGCCGCTTAAGATTACAGCCGAGACTGAAAGGCACAGTATAACTGTGGAAGGCCGGGCGGATGGAATAATAGACAAGCGTAAGAATGAAGAGTCAGATGTTGGCGAGTCGGATGACAAAATACAGATGGACAGTATACAGGCTGGTCGGGATGAAATACGGATGGATATCGTAAAGACTGATCAGGATGAAATACAGATGGATATCATGCAGACTGATCAGGATAAGACATGTGATGAGCCGGACGCCGGACATGTTCAGGATATGGCACAGGGCTACGAGATTGATTTCAGTGAAAGCGATGTACTTATAGATGAGATAAAGGGGATATATCGAAATCTTGATGATGTTGAAAGTCCGCAGAAGGTACATGTCGCTCAGGCTATGTGCTATGCATATATTTACGCCAGAGAGAGAAGATACAAAAGTATAGATGTGCGGATAAGTTATGTGAATCTTGACAGTGAAAAGGAAAAGTTCTTTAAACGCAGCTATGAATACACTTATCTTGAGGAGTGGTTTGATGCCATGATAGAAGAGCTGTGTAAGTGGCTTGATCTGGTGGAGACTCACAGGATGGCGCGGGATATATCCATATCTGAGATGGAATTTCCATTTGAATATAGGAAGGGACAGAAAGAGATGGCGCTCTATGTCTATAGGACTATAGAGCAGAAACGTCACTTGTATGTTCAAGCTCCAACTGGGATAGGAAAGACCATGGCTGCCATATATCCAACCATCAAATCATTTGTACAGGGAGATGTAACGAAGCTTTTTTACCTGACAGCCAAGACCATCGCACATACGGTGGCGAGGGATGCGGTGCAGAAACTCATGGACAGAGGATTGAAGATAAAGACGGTTATCCTGACTGCAAAGGAGAAGATATGCCTTCAGGATGAGATGGATTGCAATCCGGCATTATGTCCGTATGCAGATGGCCATTTCGACAGGGTAAATGAGGCACTGTATGAACTTGTGACTGGCGAGAAGATAATAGACCGGAGTATGGTGCGGGAATGTGCAGAGAAATATCATGTGTGTCCTTTTGAACTAAGTCTTGATGCCAGCCTTTTTGCCGATGCGGTGATATGTGATTATAATTATGTGTTTGATCCCAGGGCAAGTCTCAAGAGATTCTTTGCTGGGGATGGAAATGTAAACACTCAGG
Organism: uncultured Coprococcus sp.; assembly: GCA_900557435.1. Lineage (GTDB taxonomy): Bacteria > Bacillota > Clostridia > Lachnospirales > Lachnospiraceae > Coprococcus. Next base: position 1,337 of record USSH01000246.1, read on the forward strand.
GCAATTATGTGTTTTTGATAGATGAGGCTCACAATCTGGTTGACAGGGCGTCGGCGATGTACAGCGCACAGCTTATAAAAGAAGATTTTCTTGAACTCAAGAAGATCACGGCGGCGTACGGCGGAAGACTGGCCAAGCATCTTGACAGCTGTAACAGGGAACTGCTGTCACTGAAAAAAGAAGTGCCGGAGGAGGGGTACGCAGTGCTGACGAGTATAGCAGGACTGCAGCTGAAACTTCTAGGGCTTCATGATGCACTTGATCTTTTCCTTGAAGAACACAAACAGATACCAGAGCGCAAGGAAGTGCTGAACTTTTATTTCAATCTGACATCGTTTTTGAACATATCTGAGATGGTAGATGAGAATTATATCATATATGATGAGCTGCTTCCTGATGGGTGCTTCGTTGTGAAGCTTTATTGTGTGAAACCGGCGGAAAATATAAAAAACTGTCTGAACCGGGGGATAGCATCGGTGTTCTTTTCTGCCACGATACTTCCGATAAAGTATTACATGGAGATGTTGTCAGACTGTCCTGAAGATCAGGCTATATACATCAGGTCGCCATTTGCACAGGAAAATAGGAAGATATTGATCGCAAATGATGTGACGACTGCCTTCCTGCAAAAGAAATGACTTCAACGATTTACCAATATCTGTCCTAAGCACGCTGCCATTATATTCGTCTATCTCATCCAGCACCCTCTGAATTTCTGCATTATATCTTTGCCTGAGTCTCCCTGATGCCTCGCCAAATGCAATCCTCACATCATTTGCGATCTTCTTCTGCTCCTCAAGCTCAATCCTTGTCTTCTTGTCCTCCGCCATTGTAACCCCTTTCTTCACGTCAACGTATCATCTACACAAGTCATACCTCTGCATATCCCCATATGCGGCACATGCACTGTTTGTGTACCTGTTCGCTAGTAGTCTATGACCAATACTTTGAATCCCCGATCTTTCACCTACCACATTCTGCCCACCAGCATTGTGAGGCGGATAAATGTGATCTCGTCCCATTCGTCAAACTTCTCTTCCCTGTCCAGCTCCGCTAATTCATCCATACCGCGGAACACTCTGAACAGTCCATCCTCAAATCCCTGAATGGCTGTCTTCACTGCTTCATTCACATCCGGTTTCTTCTCCCCATAGACGATCCCGAATGCTATCTTTCCTATATGCGACATGTCATCAATCTGCTCATCTGTAAGCACTGCATCGCCGCGATCCATGCGGGATATGTACTGTGTTACGCAGATCTTTACTGTCTCTGTTATGAGTTCCCGCAGCGTGCTCGGTGCTGTGTCATATTCAAACGGAACCTTGTGCACTGTGTTCTTCCGCTTGCCGAGCTGTTTTATGTTCATGTATAAAGTCATGTGATTCCCCCGAATTTTATTATCTTTGTACATTTTTCTCATTCTGCTTGAGCATTATAAGATTGCTCTATGATTTCCATAACCATGTCGAGCTCATCATTATGTTCCATGAACAACTCAACATCTCCATTTCCCCATCTTCCCAGTCCAGTAACATCCTTACAAATTCCTTCCGGATCTACTATATCTGAGAATTTCATATTTATACTTATACGAAGTCGTTGTTTCTGAAATACAATGTCTACAAAATTTGTATCAAGTTTATACGCAACATACAATTTCTTATACTCTCTTTTTACCGATGGAGAAAGATTCATTATTCTTTTATCTAAAGCTGTAAACAATATCTTAGTGAATGCATTTGTATCGTATGTATCTAAACTATATTTCTGAGGAACTTTTTCCTCTATCTTATATGGGGCGAGCTCATGATCATTCATTGAAGGATACGGCCATATCTTCTCCGCTTTTTCAGCCAACAACCTTGCCCTTTCCTGGATATGAGATTCGTTCCATTCCGTTAACCCTAAAATATATTTATTTAATCTAAGTGCGCTTTCTTTAAAACCACCCTCCATATTCATTTTTTCTATGAACGATTTATCACTCATTTCTGAATTGTAAGCAGTTAATGTTAAGTTTCCAATTGTGTGAAGATATCTTTTTTGAATACTCTCCCAATTATCTCCTAAATCACGCTGCCACTCTGTGGAAAGTTTCTTATTCTGTGGCATAATATGCTCAATAGTATAGTTCTCAATAACAATCGGTGCCTTATTGTCATAATTCTCAAGCCTTGTTAGAATATAGTTTCTAACACGCATATTATATATATCTCTACTAACAAACGCAGCTCCAAACTTGTCATCATCCGGAAATTCTTTATATGTGTCCTGCAAAATAAAATGAGCCTTTACAGAATTAAGATAATCATCCTGTCTAATAAAATTTTTGAATGTTGCAAAAGTCTTATTCATAGAGTTTGTTGGTATATCACAAATTCCTCTTCTAAGAACATAACTTATACACAGTCTCAAAATTTCTTTAAGTTCATCTTTTGATATAACTTTTTCACAACAATCATGATGTAATTTTAATAAGAATGGATAAGATACTTCCATCCTCAAATCAACAATATCACCATATAGCTTTTTTAACTCTACGTCATCGCTTCACTTAAATTGCGAATTTGCTACTATTTCGGAATTGTGTCATGATTTGTTGGATTATGCGAAATATTATACAGATATAGTATTTAAG
>USSH01000247.1 GCA_900557435.1 uncultured Coprococcus sp.
GAAGTCATCAGCTATATCAGCAGTTTAGGTTGCCCATCCGGGCTTTCCAAGGGAGAACCTCATTCCCTTTTATATGTTTTATGTCCAAGTGGTATGATAATCTAGGTCGCATTAAATGTCAATATATCAATCAACATCAAAACTGCCGTCGAGCTTCCAATTCTCTCAGCTATGATCTCCTCACTATCCACACCTTAGGCCTGTAGGTCTCGCCGTTTATCAGGCAGCCATTGCGGAAAGCCTCGCGGCACGCTCACCATCGGCTATAACTCCAAGCTCTATGTCATCTTTTTCTGAGAGTCCCCATATCATATAAGAGCCGACAGCTCCAGCTCCTAAGATAGCAACCTTTTTTATATCCATATGTAAAATCCTTCTTTCATATATTCATAAACATTATTATAAAAACCGGACAGGAATCATGTCAACCTTCAGGATCATGTCGCCTGCCAGAATCAGTCACACCATGCTGCAAATATTAATTTTAGTTCAAACTACTCCAGTAGTATTGACATTTTATCACCTGAAAAGTATTATAAAAATATAACAACACTACTGCAGTAGTTTACAAAGGAGAACACATATGGATATAAAACTTTTTGATTCAGAACTTAAGGTTATGGGCGTCCTCTGGGATGAGGGCGACACAACTGCCAAACATATCTCCGATGTCCTGAAAGAAGAAATTGGCTGGAACATGAACACTACATATACGTTGATAAAGAGATGCATCAAAAAAGGGGCAATTGAACGCTCTGAGCCGAACTTCATGTGCCACGCCATCATACCAAAGGAGGAGGTACAGGAGGCCGAGACAACTGAACTTATCAATAAGGTCTACGACGGATCTGCCGACAAACTATTTGCCGCTCTTCTCGGCAGAAAGAAGCTTTCTCCTGAGGAGATCGCAAAGTTAAAACAGATCGTCAACGATTTGGAGTGAGGTGATGAATATGAGCTTACTGCAAATGAGCGTTGCCGGGGCTGTCATGATCATGGTGATCACAGTCATTCGCGCTCTGGCAATTAACCGATTGCCTAAAAAGACATTCCTGATACTGTGGGGAATCACGATCATCAGGCTGCTAATACCATTTTCATGCCCATCTAAGTTTAGCATCTATTCTCTGCTGGGAAAGAAAACAGTCTCTGACATAAATGAAACACCGGCTGTCAGATTCATGCCGGTCAATACGCAAGGGCCTGTCTCCACCCAGGCACCTCAATCTCAGATTCCTACTCTCACGATTTCAGCGTGGGATATCATCTGGGTGGTAGGACTTGTTCTCTGCACGGTATTTTTTATCTCGGCATACATCAGATGCTACAGGGAATTTCGGACATCGTTGCCGATAGAAAATGCATTTACACGCAGATGGATGGAGACACACAATTTAAAACGCAGGCTGTCCATACGACAGTCAGATCTGATCTCGGCACCGCTTACATTTGGCGTGTTGCATCCAGTGATCCTTATGCCAAAGAAAACGGACTGGAAAAATGAAGATACCCTGCGTTACGTGCTGGAACATGAATTTATACATATTAGAAGATTTGACACAGTTACCAAGTTTCTGCTGATCACCACGGTCTGCATACACTGGTTTAACCCTCTGGTGTGGGTCATGTACTTACTCGCCAACAGAGATATAGAACTGTCCTGCGACGAGGCGGTGATTCACCATTTCGGAGGCACAAGCAGGGCGTCCTACGCAAAGGCTCTGATCAGTATGGAGGAGACAAAGGGCGGTTTTATGCCACTCTGCAACCACTTTAGCAGAAACGCAATCGAAGAAAGGATAACAGCAATTATGAAGACAAAAAAGACGACTATCATATCATTCGCTGTAGCGATGGTCCTAGTCACGGGAACAGTGACAGTATTTGCAACATCGGCCAAGGGCGATGAATCCAGTACGGTCACCGAAGCTACAGATACTACCAATACCACTTTTTCAGACACGGTTGATACGGAGACAATAATGTCCTATATAAATCCGGATGACGGCAAGACATATTACAGCTTTGATAATGGGAAGACATTTGAAGCCATGACCGACGCCGAGTTTGATACAAAGTTCCCAACTCCTGATATTGAGTGGTGGACATACGACGAGTATAAGGCATGGCTTGAGAATGAAAAAGTCGAGCTCAAAAGTATCATCGGTAGTTCATATATATCCGGTGGCAAAAAATATGTGTGGACACAGGATAGAGTAAATGAGACGATCGCCATGTACGAGGGCATTCTGGAGGATATCAAGAACGGAGTCAAATACTCCAAATCCATAGACGGACAAGATGACGAGCTGGTCAGCTACAATCCAGCTGACATAGCTCAGACAAAAGAATCGCTTAAGTCCATCGAACGTACCATGACAGACTGCCAGGATGAGGTCAGCGCATCCGTGGCTCAGACAAACGAATCACTTAAGTCCATTGAGCGCACTATGACGGACTGCCAGGATGAGGCTAGCAAAGCTCAGACAAGTGAATCTCTTAAATCTATCGAACGCACTATGACAGACTGCCAGGATGAGGTCAGCGCATCACAAGCTACATCCAATTAAGATGCCAAGAGTGTCATCCAAAATCTGGATGCTATAGTGGCAAAGAACTAGAAATGCTGAACATAACAAACCGCCCTGTCTAATACATATAACGTATCAGACAGGGCGGTTTTATTATCTCTATACACACCTACATCTTTATCCAGCCAAGTGCATTTGCAACAGAGCTGAGCAGGATAATGATGGCAAATACAGGGCAGAGATACTTGATCATGACTACAAATACCTTCTTTCTCCTGAAGGCACTCTCGCCGTGAATTATCTCATCCTCTATCTTATCTATTCCAACTACCCTTGACACAAGCAGGCTTGTGAGAAGTGCCGCTATAGGCATCATCACTGAATTGGTGAGGAAGTCGAACAGGTCAAGGAACTGCATGCCTATGATCTTGATTCCTGCCAGCGGGCCATATCCCAGTGATGACAGACTTCCAAGCGCGAGCATGATAACTCCCACAAGCACCGTTGCCTTCTTTCTTCCCCATCCAAGCTCATCCTCAAATGTTGACACTGCACTCTCGGTAAGTGCTATGGAGCTTGTAACCGCCGCGAACAGTACGAGCAGGAAGAACACGATTCCTATGACAGTTCCAAATCCCATGTTCTGGAATACTTTTGGAATAGTGATAAACATCAGTGATGGTCCGGCCTGAAGTGTATCCGGATCTCCCCCAGAGAATGCAAATACCGCCGGGATTATCATAAGTCCCGCCATGATTGCTATTCCAGTGTCGAATATCTCTACATTTCTGGTCGAATCCTCTATCGCCGTATCTTTCTTCATGTAAGAGCCAAATGTTATGAGTATTCCCATGGCAATGGAAAGTGAGTAGAACATCTGTCCCATGGCAGCAACCACTGTCATCCACGAGAAGTTCTTCACATTTGGCACAAGGAAGTATTTTACTCCCGCAAATGCGCCCGGTCTTGTCACGGAATATACCGCAATGATGACTGACAGAACGATCAGAATAGGCATCATAATCTTGGATACCCTCTCTATTCCATTCTGCACACCAGCAAATATAATGATAAGTGTAAATGCACAGAATGCCACAAAACACAGCTCTGTTGACACACCATTTGATATGAAATCGGTGAAATATCCATCCTCAGCCAGCAACTTTGCATTTCCTCTGAAATACTCCACCAGATATTTGATGACCCAGCCGCCGATAACCGAATAGTACGGCACTATAAGCACAGGTATAATGGCATTTATCCAGCCGCCAAACGACAGCCATTTCTTCTTTCCAAATGATTTGAATGCTCCAACCGGACTCTTTCTCGTCATTCGTCCGATCGCCGTCTCCGCAACTATCATCGTATAGCCAAATGTAAGTGCAAGCACGATGTATATTATGAGGAAAATTCCTCCGCCGTACTTTGCCGCAAGATAAGGG
>USSH01000248.1 GCA_900557435.1 uncultured Coprococcus sp.
TGTAGCCGCCGACAATTACATATATTCCTGTAAGTGCAGCCATAACAATTACACATATCTTATAGTCAACATTGAATGCCATTCCAAACAGTCTTGAAAGTCCATTGTACAGAGACGCTGTGTACGGAATGAGAAATATGAAGATGATAATTGACGAGAACAGCTTCAGCGACTTGCTGGAGTATCTCTTCTCGAAGAACTCCGGCATGGTTCTCGTATCAAGCTCCTGTGTGAGAAGTCTTGTACGTCTTCCAAGAACGACCCATGCCACTAGTGAGCCAAGCAGTGCATTTCCAATTCCTATCCATGTGGAAGCAATTCCGTACTTCCATCCAAACTGTCCGGCATATCCAATGAATATAACCGCTGAGAAGTAAGATGTTCCATAGGCAAATGCCGTGAGCCACGGGCCAACGCTTCTGCCTCCGAGAACAAATCCATTCACATCCTTTGTGTGTTTTCTCGAGTAAAATCCAACTCCAAGCATGATTGCAAAGAAAACAACAAGCATAATAACTTTGAGTACCATAGTATCCTCCCAATACATTTTTTATCCGCGTTTTTGCTTTATTGCGTTGAAGTGTATCAACTTTAAAGTTTTGCGGTTTAAATTGCTACGTCTGATTATAAGTTATACCCATGCCATAGTCAAGAAATATCCACAAAAAAATACAGCGTGCGGCACTCGCTACACGCTGTATTTTTTTGACATCTACGACATATAATTCTTGTACATAATATATGCAAAGTACACCGCATACACAGCCAACATCACTATTCCGCCTGGCTTGGTGAGCTTCTTCTTTCTCACGCTGCACACCCAGAGAAGCACCGCTGCAACTATCGCCATGATGCCATCCACCAAGAAATTCTTCTCAAACTGCACCGGAGTTATGAGCATCGTTGTTCCCGCAACAAACAGTATATTGAATATATTGCTTCCAACTATATTACCTATGGCAATATCTGTCTGACCCTTCTTTGCTGCTGTACATGATGTCACAAGCTCCGGAAGAGATGTACCAAATGCCACGATGGTGAGTCCTATAAGTCTCTCTGTCATGCCTAACTTGCCGGCTATATATGACGCTGCATTTACAGTAAAGTTACTTCCAACCACAACAAGTGCCAATCCTATGATTATGAACAATATAAGTCTCGGTGTCTTATCCTTCTCCGTAATCACTATCGAATCACTCTCACAGTTTCCTTTTTTTGCACTGATCACCAGATATACAAGGAATATGATAAACACGATATAGAATATCACTCCCTCAAGTCTGCTGAGCACACCGTCAAAATACCCCATGCCAAGTATCATGATAGATGCCACAATTACAAATGGTATATCTATCCTGAGCGTATTCTTCTTTATAGGGAGTGCTGCAATCAGTGCCGTGACTCCAAGAATTACCAATATATTTATTATATTGCTTCCAAGTACATTTCCAACGGTAATCCCGGCACCCTCTGGCGATAATGCCGCTTTTATGCTGACTGCCGCCTCTGGAGCACTTGTGCCCATCGCTACTATGGTAAGACCAACTACCATCTCCGGAATATTACACTTTACTGCTATCTTGGATGCACCGTCCACAAATATATCCGCGCCCTTTATCATGAACACAAAGCCGAGCACCAACAGCAGTATCTGACCTAGCATTTTTAATATCTCCATACACTATCCCCTTATAATTAACTAAATTCTTTAGCTCGCTATACGACGCGTAAACACTTAAAGCTCTCTTCGTACCATTATCATTCCCGCAACGCTGTCAAGCAATTCCTCAATTCCAAGGCCTTCCGCCTTGATATTGATATGACAATATTTCTCATAGAGTTTTGTCCTCTCGTCATACAGATCCTTCAATGTCTGTCCGTCCTTGAGCACAACTCCCCTTCTCTTTATATTTCCAAGTCTGTTTGCGATCTCCTCGTACGGAAGGTTGATGTATATGACTGTATCCTCCGCCATATACTTTTCCATAGCTTCCCTGCAATACACCGCACTGCCGCCTGTAGCTATAACTATATGCTGATCCGTTATCCCCTTGTTTATATCATTCTCTATCTTTAGGAAACCTTCGTCACCATACTTTGCTATTATCTCCCTAAGCAGCATACCCTGACTGTCCTGAATAAGTATATCTGCATCGATGAATTTGTAACCTAAAACCTTTGCAAGCAGTACGCCTATCGTGCTTTTCCCGGCTCCCGGCATTCCTGTCAGTACTATATTGTTCATTGTTTCTTTACCTCCGGTATAACTGACACCTCATCCTTCAGCGTCTTCAATACAAAATGTGTCTCCGTTGCGGACACCCCCTCGTATCCCTTTACAAACCTGTACACCTCATCCAGTCCCGCTGCAGAATCTGTCACTATCTTAAGTATAAAATCAAAATCCCCCGTCATATAGAAACACGCGACAATACTGTCATTTGTCTGTATAAGCTGGGCAAATTCATCATAATACTTTGGGTGTTTTAATCTGACCTCCATAATGGCAACCATCTCATTGCCGAGTTTTTTCTGGTCAACCTCGATCGTATACCCTTTTATAACTCCGCTGCTCTCCATCTTTCTTATCCTCTCTATCACCGCCGAGACAGAGAGATTAATCTCTTCACTGATAGATGACGCTGTCAATCTGGCATTCTTCTTCAAGCATCCCAGTATCTTGTAATCAATATTATCCATTCATCCAACCTCTGTAAAAAAATTTATGAGGATATGTGATCCTCTTTATCTCTATTAAATCGCTCCCACACATTTTAACACAAACACCCACATAGTCAACGTTACAGACGATAATAAAGTGGATATGACTATTATATTTGAGGACAGAACATAGTCGTTGTCCATATTCTTCGCCATTATGTAGCCGGAAACCGTTGCAGGTGCCCCAACCATTATCAGTATCGCAACGATCTCACTAGGATCAAATCCCATCCAAATGGCTGCCGGCAAAAATATTATCGGCAGTATCACCAGCTTTATCACTGTTGCAATCAAAGAAGGCTTAAGTCTTGTTATCGCCTGCTGAGAGTCAAATCCCGCTCCTATTGCTATGAGTGCTATCGACGTTGCCGTCTGTGCTATGTATCCTATCGTCCTGAGCGGTATTGCAGGTATCGGTATATCAAATACGGAAAATGGCACACCCAGAACTATTCCGATTATTATCGGATTCTTCAATATATTGATAAACGCCTTCTTTATTCCTGCAGTTCCTCTCTGTCTGTCATTTCCTCCAAACGTGAGTGCTATGACGGATATGACATTGTACATCGGCACTGCCGCCACTATCATGAGTGGTGCCATCCCCGAATTGCCACATATGTTTTCTACAAAAGCAACACCAAGCACCGCAGCACTTCCCCTAGCTGCCCCCTGAACAAATGCACCCACCATAGATCTGTCCTTGCAATAGACCAGCGCGAACAACCACACAAGTCCAAACATTATTATCGTTCCAAAAAAACAGAAAAGAACAAACTTTATATTCAGATCATCCAATATGGATGTTGTAGCTATATCCCGAAACAGCAAAACGGGAAGAGCAACTTTGAATACATATTTGTTTGCAACATTAGCAAACTCTTCCGTTATGAGATGTATCTTCATAAGAAACCACCCTAGAAGTATCACCAGAAATATCGGTATCGTCGCGTTTATACTAAAAATAAAGTTACTCATTATCTTATGTCCTCACAAATTTAATTTTTTTCAAAATACCTATTGACTTTTTTTCCTATAATGCATATAATGCAAAAGTCGGTTTGATGAACAGGCAATAACGCCTGATTCAATATAACACAACAGCTATTTATTTTCAAAACGTTTTCGAAAGAAATCAAAAAAAAATAAAAAAAGTTGTTGACAAACAAAACTGACTAGTATATAATAGGTTTTGCGTTGGTCGCAAAGGACTAACGGGGTGTGGCTCAGCTTGGCTAGAGCGCTTGA
>USSH01000249.1 GCA_900557435.1 uncultured Coprococcus sp.
GGAAGATTTTTCTCCAGTTCGACCATGATATCCCACACAGCACAGTATGCCTCTGCCTCAGTCTCCTTGAGCTTTACAGTGTCTGGCAGTTCCCTGATGAGCAGGACTCCTGTACACTCTTCAAGAATCTTCTGACCGACTTCCATGTTGTCAGAGGTGTATTCGTGGCTGTATCTGTACGCCTTTGCCAGATACATATTCTCATTATGGCTCGTGTGGGTGTATATGTCGTGAAAATGCTGATAATCCTTTTCTCTTACAGAGTTTCTGAATTCAGGCAGAAGTTCGCCGTGCTCACCGGTCATGATGACAGGATTGGTCTTGCCATCGGCATTGAATCGGTATGGGATAAGATAGGAGTTTCTGAGAAGATCAAACATCGTATTATTGCAGATGGACATGAGGAAGGCTGACATATCCCTGTCCAGATATGCTGTGAGCAGTGCCTTGGCAAATTCTTCTGGTGACAGATTGCAGTCAAAGTCATCGTTGCAGAATAGGTAATTACAGAATGTGTCCATAAGCTTTTCGCATGCCCAGGGATCCCGGAGAATCTTTTCAAATAATATTTCTGATTTTTCTTCCCTTGGGAAAATAGTCTTTTCTTCCATATATATGCGCATCCTTTCATATGATAAATGTTGGCTTGTCTTTTTAATCTGGTTAGATTATACTATCGGGGTAGCGATAAGTGAAAATCATAATTGATATGACTGCGATAATAAATTGATATACCAGGAGTTGCTACATGAAGAATTATTTCACGGGAGGAAAATATAGCAGACCGTATTGAAGTTAAGAATATAATAAGGGCCTATTTTTACAAATCTTCGGATGTTATGCAGTTTGCTGTTGAAAATAAATATGAACGTTAATTTCGAATATTATAAGATTTTTTATTATGTTGCGAGATATCACAATTTCACAAAGGCGGCAAAGGTTCTTGGAAACAGCCAGCCAAATGTGACCAGGGCGATGAACTGCCTGGAACAGCAGCTTGGAAGAATACTTTTTGTCAGAACAAACAGAGGTGTGCAGCTTACAAGGGATGGGGAACAGCTCTATTCATATGTGGAGGCTGCAATGTCACAGCTTTTGACGGCGGAGGATGAGCTGGCGGACGGAGAGAATCTCACCCATGGAAGTATAGCGATAGGAGTTAGTGAGACGGCGCTCAACATTTATCTGCTTGACAGACTTCGGGCATTTCACATGGCGTATCCGGGTATAAATCTCAAGATATACAATCATTCAACGCCCCAGGCTGTTGAGGAAGTGAAGAATGGCAGCATAGATTTTGCGGTGGTTACTACGCCCGCAGATGTGGAAGCTCCGCTCAAGAAGATCATGCTGCAGTCTTACCATGAGATACTTATCGGAGGAACCACATTTTCATCTCTAAGAAAGCAGAAATTGTCCATTTCGGATATAAGAAGCTATCCGATGATCTGCCTGGGCAGGGAGACCACGACATTCAGATTTTATGACAGGATATTCAGGGAACATGGAGTGGAGCTTGCACCGGACACTGAGGCGGCCACCACGGACCAGATACTCCCTCTAGTGAAGTGTGAGCTTGGACTTGCATTTATACCGGAGCCGATGGCGAGGGAGGCAGTGAAGAACAAAGATGTCGTAAAGCTTTCACTCGAGGAGAAGATTCCAGACAGGAATGTATGTCTGGTGTATGACTGCCTGCACCCACTGAATGAGGCGGCAAAGCAGTTCAAGAAAATAATAGTCAACAATTAGAAAGCAGGTGAAAACATGACACTTCAGCAGCTTAGATATGTGGTGATGGTGGCGGATACGGGCACGATCACTGAGGCGGCGAATAGGCTGTATATATCCCAGCCAAGCCTGACAAATGCCATCCATGAGTTGGAAAAAGAGATGGGAATAAATATATTCAACAGGTCCAATAAGGGAATTAGTCCGTCCATAGAGGGCGAGGTTTTCCTCGGCTATGCCAGACAGGTGCTTGAGCAGGCGAAGGTCCTGGAAGATAAATATAAGGGTGACGATGGAGGCAAGAAGAGCTTTTGTGTGTCAACCCAGCACTATTCATTTGCGGTGAATGCATTTGTTGACCTGATAAAGAGATATGGACAGGACGAATATGATTTCAGCATAAGGGAGACACAGACCTATGAGATCATAGATGATGTCGCCAGGATGAGAAGCGAGATCGGAATATTGTTCATAAATGACTTCAATGAGAAGGTGCTGAACAAGATCCTCCGGGCAAATGACCTGGAGTTTCATGAGCTGTTTGTGGCAAAGCCTCACGTGTTCATAAGCAGAAAGCACCCGCTGGCGAAGAACGATATCATAACAAATGAAGAGCTGGAGGCGTATCCATACTTGTCATTTGAGCAGGGTGAGCACAACTCTTTTTACTTCTCGGAGGAAATATTCTCTACGACGGAGCGAAAGAAGAATATAAGAGTCAGGGACAGAGCGACACTGTTCAATCTGCTGATAGGCCTTAACGGATATACGGTGTGCAGCGGTGTCATAGATGAAAAGCTGAACGGCAAGGATATAATCTCGGTGCCGCTGGCGGATGATAGCGATATGAGGATAGGGTATATCGTCCACAGGAAAGCTATCCTCAGCAGACTTGGAAATACATATCTCGGTGCGCTGGCAAACTATCTCACGGCTGGAGATACAAAGGGTAGAGAGCACACTGTATCGACGGCGGAAGAGGATGGTGCGGTGGGCAGTGACGAGCCGGAAGATGTTGGTACGGTGTATTGTGACGAGCCGGAAGATTCAGTAAAAACCCCTCAGAGAAAGCTCCAGCACAGGGGGCGCTTCAACGAGATGAGGGATGACGGAGAGCCTGCATGCGGAGACGTGAGGGAGAAGGCGGCGGAACATATGAGGAAAGTCAAAAAGGAAATATAGAAAAAGAGTGTGATGCAGGCTAGATTATCAGGTGGTATAATATCAGTCGATAGGATATACTTATAAATATTACAAGGGATACAAGTTGGTACATTAGTATTGGAGGTCCATTATGGGGAATGCTTTGAAATTGCCAGTTGGAATAGAGAATTTTCAAGATATCATAAAAGAAAAATTTTATTACGTTGATAAAACTGGGTTGATTGAACAGCTTTTGCAAAATTGGGGAAAGGTTAATCTGTTCACAAGACCAAGGAGATTTGGCAAGACACTGAATATGAGTATGCTGAAAAGCTTTTTTGAGATAGGAACTGACAAAAAGCTCTTTGATGGACTTGCAATATCCCAGAATCAGGAATTGTGTGATGCTTATATGGGAAAGTACCCGGTTATATTTCTGTCCCTTAAAGGTGTTGAGGGACTTATCTATGACGATGCAGTTGCGATGTTCACATGGATGATAGGAAGTGAGGCCAGCAGATTTGCATTCCTTGCGGACAGCGAGAAACTTACAGAGGGAGAGAAAGCACAGTACCTGGAGATGACGGCTATTCGTGGTGGAAAGTACAGCATGGACAGGAACATTCTTGTATCTAGCCTGAAGGTATTATCCCAGCTCCTTTACAAACATTATGGACAGAAAACAATAATCCTGATAGATGAATACGATGTTCCACTTGACAAGGCATTTCAAAATGGTTATTACCGTGAAATGGTGTCCCTCATCAGGGGAATATTTGGCCAGGCTCTCAAGACAAATGAATACCTGCAGTTTGCGGTGCTGACAGGATGTCTCAGAGTGTCAAAGGAAAGTATATTTACAGGACTGAACAATTTTGAGATAAATTCCATAGTTGATATAGATCATGATGAGGAATTTGGATTTACCGATGAAGAGGTTAAAAAGCTGCTTGCAGATTATGATCGGTCAGACAGATACGGAGTTATAAAGGAATGGTATGATGGATATCGATTTGGAAATGCGGATATATACTGTCCGTGGGATGTGATCAACTATGTGAAGAAATT
>USSH01000250.1 GCA_900557435.1 uncultured Coprococcus sp.
CAGTGTGACTTCAGAGAGAAAGTCGGAATAGTGGATTTAGGATAAATAAAAAAGACAGAGCTATCAGCAAATAGCTGGTAGTCATTCTGTTCTGGAAACTTATATTAGCGACTTGATTATGTAGGCACAATAAAAAGTGCAAAAATTTATCACTTTTTGTGGAAAAAACGAACAAAAGCACACAAGATTTTGAGACCTTGTGTGCTTTTTTGATATTCTCAAAGAAAAGTGATAATTTTGTACTCCAATTCTGAAAACCAGCGCAAAAAGCGAAAAAGCTCCATTGCTTTGCGAGAAAAACCAGCGCAAAAAGCGAAAAAGTTCCATTCCTTTTTCAGGTAAAAGCTGCTGAAGCAAGTCCTGGCATGTGTGGATAATCAAAAATTACAGCGAGTTCACCCTGCCCATGAACAGGATCATTCCAGTGCTCTGATCTTCAATCACATACACAAATGGCTTGTCCACAATAAAGTTATATGTTTCCTCACTTGGCATCATTGCTGTTTCCTTGACCATGATGTCTGTCTCTGCTGCGGCCTTGGTTCCGTTCTCATCCACGATAACCTTTGCCCTGTGGTTGACAGATGAAACGGCTATGCCATCGGCGATCTTGGAGAAGTCTGCACTCTCCGAATATGCCGACTGGATTCCCATGTTTTTCAGAATGTCATCAAGACCGTCGATACTCTGCTCATCTGTGAATTTTGGAAGCTGGAGGGTATCGATCTCTACGTTGTTGGCATTATCCAGAGAGTCGATGAGCTTCTGTTTTTCTTCGTTGCTTAGTTTGTCAAAGAGTTCATTTATGTCTCCGTCATCGGCGGTTGGCAGGAAAACCTTCATGACAACATTGTCACCGTCGTATGGAAGTGTGATTCCCTTGATCTCACCGTTGTCCATGTATGTGAAGTGCTCACCGTAGAGATGCATCATATCAACAACGCTTTCCTTGTCGGTTCCGTAGAAACTGCTCTGAAAAGTTTTATCCTTGGTAAAAGGAGTATCCCATTTTCCCTCGAAATAAACTGCGTTTATGAGCATCATCACGGTTCCACCTGGAATTTCCTTTAAGATTTCAGGGATCATCTTGTTAGTGTTTGTGCTGACCCAATTGTTGATATTCTGTACAACTTTGTCCGGCTGACCGTTGAAGTCTGCTTCATACACCTCACCTGAGTAGTAATCTTTGGCAGGTGTAAGAAAATCCTTTTCTATGTCAGCTGACCAGGATGTATCCTTGTTCATCCAAACTGAATTCGCTGTGTTGACAAATGTATTCTGTGACCAGTCTTTTGACAGGTATGCTTTCATCTCATCGTTCCACTCATCAAGATCTGTTATGCCGAGAGCGTTTTCGAGCTCATTTTTGGTTGCACCGCTGGCACCTACATCCAGCATGGACAGTGCACTTGCAATGCTGTAAGGCGAGTAAAATATGTTCTTATCAGCCGGAAGAGCAGAATACATATTCATAGAGAATTCATTGATTCCGTTCTTTAGCTGGTCAAATGATGTTATATCCGTTTTGACCGGAGTCACAGAGATGTTATCAGTGAGTGAAGTGACTGACGAATCGTTTTTTGTGTGACCAGGATTATTTCCCGGTGTATTTGTGCCGCAGCCGGCAAGACCTGCGCATATACAGGCGCTGAGTAGTAATGCTGTCATTCGTTTTTTCATAGTTGAAACCTCCTTATTATAAAGCCCATCGTATCGTCCCGATGATTTATTGTAACTGGTATATCGTTAACTCTCAATATATATACGAGTAGCAAGAGTTTTTTTATGGATTTTTTTCGACAAATTTTTATATGAGAGATTTTTGTATGAGATTTGTGAGACAGTGAACAATGAACTTGGAAAATGTACGGATTAGATATATATTAGTCACAGAGGCTCAATCAGCTTTTATAATCAGTTTTCATAAGGAGGAAATACGATGGCACTTATAAAAGGAATACATCATGTGGCACTCAAGTGCTGCAGCAGCGAGGAATATAAGAATGTTGCAGAGTTTTATGGTGATATACTAGGACTTTCAGTTGCGCGAAAATGGGATGGCGGGATTATGTTTGACACCGGAGATGGCATCATCGAGGTGTTTGAGGATGGTGAGTCACCGCTTCCGCAGGGAAATATAAGACATTTTGCATTTGCCACAGAGGACGTGGATGCCTGTGTTTTGGCAGTGAGAAAGGCAGGATATGAGGTGTTTGTGGAGCCAAAGGACATAGAGATCCAGTCGGATCCCAAGTTTCCGGCAAGGATCGCGTTCTGCCGAGGACCGCTTGGCGAGGAGATAGAATTTTTTTGTGAGAAATGATGAAGAGCGGTAGAGATTTTCTGCTATAAATTTACATGGAGATGATACGGTTGACAAAGGAAGAATGGTACGCCCGGCTTTTTGAGCGTCTGGGAAGGTCGAAATTTCGCAGTGGATTTCATTTGACCCAGAAAGATATCGACTATATACATGAAAAGGGGCTGGATACCATAAGACAGCATGCACGAGATTTCATAGCGCAGAGGGAGGCTCCGGCATTCATACCAAATGACGGCAAACAGACTCCCATGCGGGGACATCCGGTATTTGTGGCACAGCATGCGACGGCTACATGCTGCCGGGAATGCATACGTAAGTGGCATACATTTGCCCCTGGAGTGGAGCTTGGTCCAAGACAGCAGGAATATCTGGTGGATGTTATCATGACCTGGATAGAGAGGGATCTTGAAGCAGCCGGGATAAAATAATTTTATACCAGCGGTGTAATGACAAATAATTATATTTGTGGTAGAGTACAGTTTAGGTGGTCAAATAAAAGAAGAAAATCAGGACACACCAATAAAAAATGACTTAGGAAAAGGAACCCGGAAGGGATAGTCAGGAAAGGAAAGAATCATGTCAAGTATAGTTTTCGCTAAATGCACAACACGAGAGTTTAATAGTGATGTGGCAGGGAATATTTTGCATACAGATGATAAGCTGCGTGAACATATGTACTCATATGGTACAGGGCGAGAGCGTACGGAACATGATCATGCAAATATGCTGACCTGAAAGATCTGAGCAAATACATAACAGATCAGATAGGTTTCGATAGACTGAGATCAGCCAGATCTATCAGCATTTATAGATTGGAATCATGATGTACGAAAAAACGTCCATCTATGTGAGTATTATAGAAGTATTCATGTGGATGGGCGTTTTTTTGTGTTTTTGAACTCGTCTTTGTGAAGAAGAAATCTGCCAGAACTTAGAGATAAAAGAAAGGGATAGACATGGCAGAGATTGTATGTGTCAGATCGTTAGGGGCGCCAGGGGATGCGCTCTGCGCGGTCCACAATTGTAACAATGCAGATGAGATGAGAATTTTAGGAGGGAAGTATTATGTGTAATGTACCAACAATTGACATGACAGGAACAGGCAGAAATATTGTGAAGCTTAGACAGAACGCAGGTCTTTCTGTAAAGGATCTGCAGGATATATTTGGATTTGCCACTCCAAATGCGATATACAAGTGGCAGAAAGGTATGGCTATGCCAACTGTAGACAATCTGATCATTCTGGCCGCCATCTTTGGTGTAACGGTAGATGATATCATTGCAGTAAACATCTGCTCGACAGTTGGAATCAGTGCGTAGCATAAAAAATTTACATATTTATGTATATAAAGGCGGACAGCGGTAACTACGTTGCCCGCCTCTTTTATGTCTCTGTATGGGGTCAGATACGCTGTGTGGGGGCAGGTACATCCGTCCTAAGGGGGGCAGGCACCTCCGTCCCCATAAGGGGTGAAAATTGGGGGTTGACTTGGAGTGAACTCCAAGTGATATATTCAATGTAACATATAGGTATTGTGTGAGTGCATATAGCTATAAATAGAAAGGTTTTCTTGAAATTAGGAAAGAGGTGGCAATATGACTATCAA
>USSH01000251.1 GCA_900557435.1 uncultured Coprococcus sp.
CGTACAGCTTGCTTATTATAAGATCAAAGACGGCGACAAGTATGAATATACTCCGGTATGGGTATTTGCACAGTGTGAGAAGGCGGCTGATGATTCAACAGCAGATGAGAATGGTCTTGATACAACTTCTCCAACGCAGCTCATAATGATCAATGCTGTGTCAGGTGACTTGATAGATCTCAAGAAGGTTCTCAGTTCTCAGACATACTCGATGGATGGCAACACGATATCAGACGAGATGATAGTTGGCGGAGATGACGAGGGCATAGTGTCAGATGAGTCAAGTGACAGTGCAGACACACTCGATGAGAGTGCGGAGTCAGATTCTTCAGATGGAGACGCTTCAGATGGAGATTCTTCGGATGGAGACGCTGTGGATATAAGTGATCTTGCAATCGAGCCAACCACAATTGATGCAACTACAGAAGAGGAATAAGAAAGAATATAAAATATAAAACTAAACCCCTGTCGGAGTTTATCATAGTGATAAATTCTGACAGGGGTTTTCTTGTGGTTAAACTGATATTATTTATCGATTATTTATAAATAGAAGAATAAGATATTGACAAATACCCCTAGGGGGTATATAAATGATGCGAAGATAGTTGATGCATATACAGGGTACATATATGAAGTAAAATAAATAATTTATAAAATAATCTGGCAAAAATAATTTGGTCAAAAATAATTTGGTCATAAATCAAAAATTTATTCAAGGAGAATACTATGGGAGAAGAACACGATTGCTGTTGCTGTGGCAGAAAGAGACAGAGAACAGAGGAAGAATATAAAAGACTTATGAACAGGCTGAACCGGATCGAGGGACAGATAAGAGGTGTGAAAGGAATGCTTGAGAATGATGCCTATTGCACAGATATAGTGCTTCAGGTATCTGCGATCAACGCTGCGCTTAACAGCTTTAACAAGGCACTTCTTGCGGAACACATAAGGACCTGTGTGGCCGACGATATAAGAAATGGCAAGGACGAGACGATAGAGGATCTGGTCAACACAGTCACCAGACTGATGAAGTAATATAGAAAGAAGGTGCAGATATTGGACAAATACAATGTAACAGGAATGAGCTGCAGTGCATGCAGCGCAAGAGTAGAAAAGGCGGTTTCCAAGGTTGACGGAGTGAAGGTGTGTCAGGTGAATCTCCTGACAAATTCCATGCTGGTTGATGGTGATGCGACAAGCAGCGATATAATATCTGCGGTGGAGCAGGCCGGATATGGAGCATCACTGGCTGATAACGCTGGAAAAGAGGTACATGATAAAGGTAACAGTGTACAGTCGGAGAGCAACGCAGCACTGGCAAAGATGAAGACCAGGCTTGTGGCATCAGTGGTGATACTTATACCACTCATGTATATATCTATGGGACATATGATGTGGGACTGGCCATTGCCGTCATTTTTCGATGGAAATCATATAGCCATGGGACTGGCACAGATGCTGCTGACGATACTGGTCATGGTGATAAATCAGAAGTTCTTTGTCAGCGGATTTAAGGGTGCGATCCACGGTGCCCCGAACATGGATACACTGGTAGCCATGGGCTCCGGCGCATCGTTCATATACAGCGTATATGTGCTCTTTGCCATGACAGCTGCCCAGACCGCAGGGGATGATGCCAGGGTCATGACACTAATGCACGATTTTTATTTTGAATCGGCAGCTATGATCCTTGCACTTATAACAGTTGGAAAGACACTTGAAGCGTATTCAAAGGGGCGTACAACAGATGCTTTAAAGGGCCTTATGGATCTGGCACCGAAGACTGCAGTGCTCGTACGCGATGAGGCAGAGGTCACTGTGGGCATAGATGAAGTGAGTGTCGGAGATATATTTGTGGTCAAACCGGGAGAGAGTATTCCGGTCGATGGAGTTGTCATAGAAGGCGATTCAGCCGTGGATGAGTCAGCGTTATCAGGAGAGAGTATACCGGTTGATAAGAGTGAAGGAAGCCGTGTTTCAGCAGCAACCATCAACCAGTCGGGATATTTGCGATGTAAGGCTACTCAGGTCGGAACAGATACCGCGCTCTCAAAGATAATCAATATGGTGAGCGATGCGGCGGCTTCAAAGGCACCTATAGCCAAGATAGCTGATAAAGTGTCAGGTGTGTTTGTTCCGGTGGTTATAGCGATAGCGGTGCTCACAATGATCGTGTGGCTTATAGCCGGAAAGGATGTGGGTTACGCATTGGCGCGTGGTATATCTGTTCTTGTGATCAGCTGCCCATGTGCACTCGGCCTCGCTACTCCGGTTGCGATCATGGTTGGAAATGGAATGGGTGCAAAGCACGGAATACTTTTTAAGACAGCCACTGCACTGGAGGAGACAGGTAAGACTGGAATAGTGGTTCTGGATAAGACAGGAACTATAACAAAGGGAACGCCTGTTGTGACGGACATAGTGCCGGCTGCCGGAACAGAGAAGGAGGAACTGCTCAGACTTGCAGCATTGCTTGAGAGCAGAAGTGAGCATCCTCTTGCAAAGGCTATAGTGAGCGAGTGGAGTGATGATCCGGCTTACAAAGCTTCAAGAGAGACAAATAAAGATACCGATGTGAAGCGGTTTCAGGCTGTGCCGGGAAATGGACTTTCCGGTGAGATAGATGGCATGATGGTCATAGGAGGAAATAAGAATTATATAAACAGATATGTGGAGATATCGGCAGAACTGGCAGATCAGGCAGACAGACTTTCCAGACAGGGCAAGACTCCGATGTTCTTCGCTGTGACGAAGTCCGATGATACAGAATCAGGAAAATGTAATGAACAGAATACAGAGCAGGGAAATGAACAGGAATACGAGCAGAAAAATAAAATTGCAAGACTGCTTGGAATAATAGCCGTTGCCGATGTCGTGAAGGATGAGGGTAAAAAGGCTATAGAAGAGATGCAGCAGATGGGGCTTTCGATCGTTATGCTCACCGGTGATAATGAGAGAACAGCCAACGCCATAGGACAGCAGGTTGGAGTGGACAGAGTTATCGCCGGGGTTCTCCCGGATGGCAAGGAAAAGGTTGTCAGAGAGCTCATGGATGATGCACATGTCATCATGGTGGGTGACGGGATCAATGACGCTCCTGCTCTGACAAGGGCGAATATAGGAATAGCGATAGGTGCCGGAACAGATATAGCCATAGACGCTGCGGACATAGTTCTCATGAAGAGTTCTCTGTTGGATGTCCCGGCTGCCATAAGACTCAGCATGGCGGCTATGCGAAATATAAAAGAGAATCTTTTCTGGGCATTTATATACAATATAATAGGAATACCGCTTGCGGCAGGCGTGTGGATACCGATATTCGGATGGACACTCAACCCGATGTTTGGAGCATTTGCAATGAGTCTTTCAAGTTTTTGTGTAGTTACGAACGCACTGAGGTTGAATTTGGCTGATATTTATGATAAAAATAATAGATACAGAATTAAAGACAAGTATAGAAGCCATATGTTAGGTGTGGATATCTCCGAACATAATAGAAATATAAAAGACACAGATGGCGGTGCTGATAATATAGATATGAAAGGAAGGAATATTATGGATAAGACTATGGATAAGACTATGAAGAAGACAATGAAAATCGAAGGTATGATGTGCGGACATTGTGAGGCGAGAGTTAAGAAGTGCCTTGAGGCTTTGCCACAGGTAGACTCAGCAGAAGTAAGTCATGAGAAGGGTACAGCGATCGTGACACTCAATGCCGCTGTGGATGACGCTGTTCTCACAAAGACTGTAGAGGATCAGGACTACAAGGTGATTTCTGTGGAGTGATTTTCCTCAAAGATGAATAAGATGAAGAAGATGACAAAGCGTTTTCTTTCCGTTCTTCTTGCCGTATTGACGGTAGTTACGATAATTCCCGTATCGGTCTTTGCCGACGGTGATATTACCGTGTCTACGGCAGA
>USSH01000252.1 GCA_900557435.1 uncultured Coprococcus sp.
CTTCTATAGCACTTCCGTATCCGCCATGCTTTATGCCCTCCTCAACCACAACTATACTGTCATGATCCCGGCACAGGTCATCTATAAGCCCGGTGTCGATCGGCTTCAAAAACCTCGCATTTACAAATGTCACATCTATATTCTCGGCTTTATATCTGTTATACACTTTCTCAGTTTCTTTGACCATATTTCCCACTGCTATAAGTGCAAGTCCGTGTCCTCTGTGTATGATCTCACTCTTACCCAGTTCAAATGATGCATTGTGTTCACTTAGGCCATAATAAGCCTCTCCTCTTGAATACTTTATTGCAACCGGGCCATCAAAATCAACAGCCCACTCAAGTGCACGTGTAAGCTCATACCTGTTCTTCGGTGCAATGAGTGTCATATTCGGAATATGTGACAGAAATGCCGTATCAAATATTCCCTGATGTGTATCTCCATCAGCTCCGACAAGCCCCGACCTGTCAATCGCAAATACAACATGCAGTTTCTGAAGACACACATCATGCAGGATCTGATCGTAAGCTCTCTGGAAAAACGACGAATATATCGCCACCACCGGAACAAGCCCCGCCGAGGCAATTCCTGCAGCAAATGTCACGGCATGTTCCTCCGCTATGCCCACATCAAAAGCCCTGTCAGGGAACTTCTCTGCAAATACCGACACACCGGTTCCTTTTCCCATGGCCGCTGTGATCGCCACAATCCGGTCATCTTTTTTCCCAAGCTCCACAAGCTTTCTGGCAAACACCCCGGTGTTTGTCATAGCCTTCTTCTCTTTCAGAACATGTCCCGTCTGTATGTCAAATGGATCAACGCCATGGAAATAACTTGGATGGCGTTCTGCATGAACATATCCTTTTCCCTTTACCGTCTTCACGTGAACAAGTATCGGTCTGTCAAGCTTGAGTGCCTTTCTGAAGGTTGCCTCCATGGTATCTATATCATGTCCGTCTATTGGGCCTATGTATGTCACGCCAAGCTCCTCAAAGAACATGCCCGGTACCAATATCTGTTTTATGGAATCCTTGGATTTCTTAAGCCCCTTCGCCAGATGTTCTCCGGCGACAGGAATCTTCATAAGGATCTTCTCCACATTGCCTTTAAAGTCATTGTACTGCTGTCCAACTCTGAGTTTGCTCAGATATGTGGACATACCTCCGACATTCTGGTCTATGGACATATTATTGTCATTCAGAACAACAAGGCAGCTGGTCTTTATGTCTGCCATATTATTCATGGCCTCATACACCATACCACCAGTGAACGATCCATCACCTATAACTGCAGCTATCTTCTCATCAGTTCCTTTGATACTTCTTGCACAAGCCATTCCAAGAGCTGCCGATATGGATGTTGAACTGTGTCCTGTATTAAACGCATCACACGGACTCTCACTGGTCTTTGGAAAACCTGACATACCGCCGAATTGTCTGAGAGTTCCCATCTCATTTTTTCTTCCTGTAAGTATCTTGTGAACGTAGGACTGATGCCCCACATCCCATATAAGCTTATCATCAGGGAAATCAAGTACCCTGTGAAGAGCTATGGTGAGTTCAACGCAGCCAAGATTAGGAGCAAGATGCCCTCCGGTCTCACTCACATGGGATACCAGGAACTCCCTTATCTCCTCCGCCAGCCTCGGCAGATCCTCACTGTCAATGTTCTTTATGTCGTTCTCTTTATTTATTCTATCTAGTATATTCATAAACACACCCGGACAGACGTGTTACTTCTGTCTGTTGATCAGCCAAAGAACAAGCTCCCTCAGGAACTCGCTGTCACCGTCTATCTCTTCCAATTCTCTTACCGCTCTCTCCGATAACTCTCTGACATATTGTCTGGATCTCTCTATGCCATGTATCGTCACATATGTTACCTTACCGTTCTCCTCATCGCTCATAACCGGCTTGCCAAGAACCTGGCTATCACCGCACACATCCAATATATCATCCTGTACCTGAAACGCCATTCCGATATCTGATGCAATATTTTCTATGGCTGTCACATCTTCAGGTGATGCTCCTGCAAGAACTGCTCCAATCATCATCGAAGCCTCTATCAAAGCACCTGTCTTGTTCTCATAGACATATTCCAGCTGGTCCTTTGTCATAGATCTTCCTGTCATCTCTACATCTACAACCTGACCGCCAAGCATACCGTATATTCCGGGTTTTCTGGCAAGTATACACAGAGCATCCGCAGTTCTTTTAATGTCGCCATCCATGGCAAATGCCTTACACGCAGTCTCATATGCGTAGTTCAGCAGTGCATCTCCAGCAAGAATAGCCATAGCCTCACCGTATACAACATGCGAAGTCTGTCTGCCTCTTCGATAATCATCATTATCAAGAGCCGGAAGATCGTCATGTATAAGTGAATATGTATGTATCATCTCAATGGCTGCCATAAATGGCTTTACCACATCTGAATCACCGCCAAACATCCTAAATACCGCTTCCATCAGCATAGGTCTAAGCCGCTTTCCACCTGCCTCCACCGAATAAGTCATGGCCTCACACACCGTTCTTGGGAAACCCTCAGCTTTAGGCAGATAACCGGCAACTATTCCGTCTATACGGTCTGCTCTGCTCTTAATCTCATCATAAATAGTATTTTCTTCAATCTTCTGATCTTTTGCCATCATTTATCCCCCTGACCGGAGAGCATAATCATCTCCTTCTCAACATCACAGAGATAGTTCCTGCATTTGTTTATAAGCTGTACTCCCTCTGCATATACTTCCAAAGATTCCTTCAATCCGGTCTGTGCGTTTTCGAGTATCGCCGTGATCTCATCAAGTCTGACAAATGCCTCCTCTATGGACATCTCTCCAAGAGTCTGATCGTCATCAACCTCTGCTTTTCCTGTTTCATCTATATCCGTATTCTTCATATTCTCTGCCATATATTCCTCCATGAGCATGTTTAAACACATTTGGTTACCAATGTCAATGTTAATGATTACCTGAACAGTCCTCCTGATATAATTGAACAATTGTTAGATCATCATCCAACATCACTGGCTATTTTTTACATCCGTGACCGATGCAGATATCTTGCCATCATGTACTGTGATCTGTATCTCATCACCCGGTTTGACATCCGATACAGATGTAACGGATTTTCCAGATTTTGATGCTATATATCCGAACCCATTCACCAGCTTGGCAGTAGGTGACAGACCATTCAATCTTTCCGTCATAACCGCAAGCGCATTCGACCTCAGCTCATACTTCCTGTCCATGCTGCCTTCTAACCTGTCTCTGGTTCTGTCACATTTATCCTTTGCCCGTTCGAGCTTTGATCCCATGCTGGATCTCATAGCCTCATAAGTTCTGGACAATCTGTCTTTCTTCGCACCCAGCTGTACCTCTGGGCTGAGCAATCGGATCTGTCTCGCACTGCTATCTATATTCCTGCGATATCTGTCTATTCTGTTGTTCATCAGAGTCGTGATATACATGTATCTCTGTTCAAATTCTGACACAGTATCTTTCACCACCGGAAGTGCATGCATAACAGCCGTAGACGGATTGGACTCGCGCCTGTCTGCCACCATATCCGCGACTGTAGTGTTGATCTCGTGTCCGGTTGCTGTGATTATCGGAGTCTCAGCATTGAATATAGCCCAGGCCACCTGTTCCTCATTGAATGCCCATAGATCTTCCTCGGAGCCACCGCCCCTTCCTACTATTATCACGTCCATCCCCATGCTGTCGAGCGTCTCAATTCCCCTTGAGATATCCGCAGCAGCATATTTTCCCTGTACAGTTGCAGGATAACAATATAGCTGTGCATACGGATCCCTCGTCTTCGCAACCTTACATATATCGCTTATGGCTGCCTTGTGTCCCGCTGTAACCACGCCTATCTTTCTAGGATATGGCGGTATAGGCTTTTTA
>USSH01000253.1 GCA_900557435.1 uncultured Coprococcus sp.
ACGGGGCGGTGCAGTATACACTGGATGTGCTTATGGATGGCATATCCTGTAATGTATAGAAGATCATATATGTGCATATGGACGGTATATCCTGTAATGTGTGGGAGCCGATATGCGTGAAGTTATTATTCGGAAGAAGTTTATGTCTGCTCACAGGTGAGGGGCGCGTGATATATATTAAAGACAGGAGGTTGTGTTATGGGCAAGAGATCTGAGATGATATTTGGCAATAGGATGAGCAGTCAGGTCGTGAAAAAGGCGGAGAACTCTAAGGAGAGATTCGTAAGAAGATTCGGCGATGACAGCAATGTCGACTACCCGCTGGCGATTGTTAAAAATCCTTACATTGGGGATACTCTCGGCGTCTCCAACATTGTTATAGACGGTGGAGCCGGTGACGATGCGGGAACTGGCGGCAGGGAGGACTTTGACTGTGATAATGGCATCATAGTCGGCAATATCAGGATGGGATTTGGACATTACAGAATATCCATGGCGATAGCATCCGCTGCAAACCATCTGGGGTATAAGCCGTACTGGATGGATCTCAATTCCTATAGTGAGACCACGGGCGGCAAGGTCATAGAGGCTCAGAATAAGCTCTATTCCCTCGGCTCGAGTATATCTGGAAAGAGTAAGGCTTTCAACAAAGCGGTGTGGGAGCCTATGAACTATGAGGGCTTCAGAAAATTGTCGTACAATGCTTCCGATCAGATGAATGCGGAGCTTATGACACCGATATTTGGAAATGTTCCGAAGGATATCCCGCTTGTGGCGACACATGTGTGGCCTGCGCAGGCAGCAGTTCACGCCGGTATGAAGCATGTGGTGAATGCGATCCCGGATAACTGGCCTATGGCGCTGCATCTTGCAGAGGGAAGTCTTCACACGGTGCAGACCCGATCTGCATATTTCGGCTACAGGACACTGAACGGCATGCAGGGCGATGATGTGCTTAAGCCGATGCCGGGGGATTCCATCAAGTATGTTGGACACTATATAGACCATGAGCTTGTGGCAGCCATAGAGGAGGACTGTGACAGGAGGATAGAGAGAAGAAAGAAAAAGGCACCAATGCGTTTCTTTCTCACCATAGGAGGTGCCGGAGCGCAAAAGGACATATTTGCCGCCATCATCAAGACTGCTCTTGCCAGCGTGAAGAAAGGCAACATGGTTCTGTATATAAATGTGGGCGATTATATGAACGTGTGGGAAGAACTCGTGAGAGAAATTCCTGCCCTGGAAAGAGAAAGCCTTGTAACTACGCATTTTGACAACTGGGATGACACCACAGCATTTGCGGATAAGGCTCTCAGGGAAGAGGTGTATGGAATACATGCATTCTGCCATGAGAATATATATGAGGCTGTATATTGCACGAACCTTCTCATGAGAAGCTGCGATGTGCTCATAACGAAGCCATCGGAGCTGGCATTTTATCCGGTTCCAAAGCTGTTCATCAAGAGAGTGGGAGGGCATGAGCAGTGGGGAGCAATTCATTCGGCTGAGATCGGAGACGGAACCTTAGAGTGCCGTGACATACCGCACACTCTCCAGATGATGAAGTTGTTCATGCAGGATGACAGCATACTTGTGGGCATGTGTGAGAATATAAAGAGAAATAAAACAGACGGAATATATGACGGAGCGTATGAGGTCGTAAAATTGGCGATGAAGAAGATATTCAATAGGGTGTAGCTGAATAGACAAGGAGGATTACATTATGTACAAGGTGAAGAAGAAAGAGACATTTATACCATCATCAAATGGTAAGGACAGATTGCATGTGATCGTGTGGGAGCCGCAGGGCGAAGTGAGGGCTATACTTCAGATATCACACGGAATGATAGAGCTTATAGACAGGTATGACGAATTCGCAAGGTATCTTGCGGCAAAGGGATTTGTGGTGGCCGGAAATGACCATTTGGGACATGGACTTACGGCTGCAAATGTGGATGAGCTGGGATATATGAATGCTTACGATGCCAGTATGGCAATGGTGGCGGATCTTCACAGGGTTACGAGAAGTCTGAAGAAGGCATACAAGGGTGTTCCATTCTTTTTGATGGGCCATTCTATGGGTTCGTTCTTGGCAAGAAGATATATGAGTGACTACGGCTGGGATCCGAAATACCCGTCTCCGTACACGGAGGGCTCAAGTGTGGATGGATTCATCTGTATGGGAACAGGTAGCATGCCTGAATGTATGCTGCAGATCGGAAGATTAGTGCTGGAGCTTGAGAAGAGTCAGCACGGTGAGAGGTACAGAAGCACCCTCATGGAGCTGCTTGCATTTGGAACATACAACAGGGACATTCCAAAGACAACTATAGTGGACGGTGAAGTGAGAAAGAGGACCAATAAAGATTGGGTGAGCCGCGATCTGAAGCGTGTGGATGCATATGTGGATGATCCGTTGTGCCAGTTCTCGTTCACCTTGAAGGGTTATGAGACTTTGTTCAACACTCTTCATTATATACAGGAGAACAGGAACATTGCGAGAATACCGAAGGGTATACCGGTGCTGTTTGTGTCTGGTTACAGGGATCCCGTGGGACACTACGGCAGGGATGTGCTGAAGCTCCATGAATTATATCACAAAAAGGTGACACGTAATGTGGCATGCTATCTGTACGAGGAATGCAGACATGAGATACTTAACGAGCTGTGTAGGGATAAGGTGTTTGATGATATTGACAAATGGCTTGAGGCAAGACTAGCTGATATAGAATGCTGATAGAACGTTGATAGAATGTCAGTTTGACAGACAGTGGATATAATGACCGGAGGCGTGGAATACAACGGGGCGGACGACCATTGTTGCAGACTGTCTACTGGAACTGAAAATAAAAATGGCTTGGTGTCTGCTTTGATTCCTGTTAAGGAGGTTATATATGGGAGAAAATTTACAAGATGATGCACAGCAGAAAGTGTTGGCTGGCAGCCTTCAGAAAAAGACAAAGATAGCCTACGGAGTAGGTGCCGTGGGCAAGGATATGGTGTATATGCTGGTAGCCAGCTATATACTGTACTATTACAATTCAGTGCTGGGGGTCAGCTCCGTGTTCATAGGAACCGTTCTGATGGCGGCGAGAGTGTTCGACGCATTCAACGATCCGATCATGGGAATCGTGGTGGCAAAGACCAGAAGCAGATGGGGAAGGTTCAGACCGTGGATATTTTCGGGAACCGTATTGAATGCGGTGGTTCTCTATGCGATGTTTGCCGTGCCTGAGAGCATGGGCGCAGGAGGAATGAAGGTGTTCCTGACAGTGACATACTTTTTGTGGGGGATCACGTATACGCTGATGGACATTCCGTACTGGTCCATGATCCCTGCCATCACTGAGCCGGGCAAGGAGAGAGAAAATCTGTCTGCGCTGGCGAGATCGTGTGCGGGTGTGGGCTCTGCCATTCCTACTATGCTGACGATGATAGTAGTACCTGCCATAAGCGGTGCAGCCCTGGCGGCGGACAAGCTGAAGATCACGGATTACCGCATCGGATTTAAGTGGTGGGCACTGCTGGTTGCGGTTGTATTTGTCATTTCAGAGGTCATATGCGTGGCAAATGTAAAGGAGAAGAGTGACACTACTCCGGAGGCTCACGGCATAGGAGAGATGTTCCATTCACTTGTGACAAATGATCAGGCACTTGCTGTGGTGATCACTATCGTTTTGGTAAATTCGGCACTTTATATAACAAGTAACCTGCTCATTTATTTCTTCACCTATGATATAGGAAGTGAGGGCGGATATGCGCTGTTCTCAGCATTTGGCGGCGGTGCGCAGATACTTGCCATGATGCTGTTCCCACTTTTTAGAAAAAAGATGTCTAAGCAAAAGCTGTTTGTACATTCCGTAGTATATGAGATAGTGGGATAT
>USSH01000254.1 GCA_900557435.1 uncultured Coprococcus sp.
CCTCAAAGTTGTCTATAAATGTACCGGAACCAAGGACAAGATCGTAGCCACTTCCGTTGGTATTACCACCGTTGAACTCCTCACCGTCAACTGAACCTACATAATCTATATTGACAGTGTCGCCCTTCTTGGCTGCATTTGTTGTATCCTTGTCAAATGTTCCAAGTCCGTCAACAAACTCATCTATCTTCTGCTGAACCTCGTCGTCTGTAACCTCAACGTCCGTCTTGGTATACTCAATACCCTTGTAATCGCCAAGCTCAACATTCTCTGCATATTTCTCTACATACTCATCTATGCTCTCTTCATTCGCCGCGACATCCTCTGCCACGTCAGAAGCTGTAGCCTCTTTCTGAGTATCACTCTTCTTATCATCGCTCTTATCTCCGCATCCGGTCATAAACGACATGGACAATGCCAGTGCAAGAACGACCACACACCCTTTTTTGAACTTTCTCATAAATATTACCTCTTTTATTTTTATTTGTAGAAAACCCATTTGTTAATGATAATCTTCAACGAATTAACTTATATCATATTTCTATGTAAAAATAAAGCAATTTGACTTAATTCATACAATTCTCACAAATAGCTGTATGCATGTTTCATGCCTGATGCAGCTTTCTGTTTTGGATATGTTTTTGTGACACAATCAGCGTCTTCCACATTAATCAAACGCAAAACTACAATATGTTGTGTCCACATATTTTTTTATTTTCTATATTTTGTATTTTTTACAAATAACATATAGACAAACATTTTTACGGGTGATATAATCAACGATATTGACACACGCTGTAAAATTTCTTATACACAGATCATCTGTGCAGAGCATTTTTACAAAGCCAGGGAAACTTGCGACGGAGCACTTAATTGTCGCTAATTTTTTTGCGGCTTTTTCAAGCTGAACACGATATATGGTGTTTCTTTTCGTTTCAACCCACTATATTTAGTGTCATATAATTATACATAGAATTCACAATACACACAGGGAGAATGGGAAATGTTAGTAATCAAACGAGACGGTCGTGCAGTCAATTACGACCGCAGCAAGATAATTTTGGCCATCCAGAAGGCTAATTCCGAGGTGGAACCTTGCGAGAAGATTTCTGACGATAAGATCGAGGAAATCGTCGGAAGTATCGAAGCCAAGAACAGGAAAAGAATGCTGGTTGAGGACATACAGGATATCATTGAACAGGGCATCATGGCAGACGGAAAGTTTGTCCTCGCCAAAACCTACATTATATATAGATACAGCAGGGAGCTCATCAGAAAGGCAAACACCACCGACGATTCCATACTGAGTCTTATCCAGAACAGAAACAAGGATGTCATGGAAGAGAATTCCAACAAGAACGCAACAGTTGCATCAACTCAGAGAGATCTTATCGCGGGCGAGGTTTCAAAGGATCTTACAAAAAGAATGCTGCTTCCGGAAAAGATATCAAAGGCACACGAGGAAGGTGCTATTCATTTTCATGACGCAGATTACTTCCTTCAGCCTATATTCAACTGCTGTCTCATCAACATAGGGGATATGCTTGACAACGGAACCGTCATGAATGGAAAGCTCATCGAGAGTCCGAAAAGTTTCCAGGTCGCATGTACCATCGTGACCCAGATCATCGCATCTGTTGCATCTAGTCAGTACGGTGGTCAGTCAGTTGACGTGCGTCACCTTGGTAAGTATCTCAGAAAGAGCTACAACAAATATAAAAAGAGATATACGGAACAGTTTGGCGATAAGATTGACTCTGAGACCCTTGAAAAGCTCATCACAGAGAGACTCAAAGACGAGCTTAAATCAGGTGTTCAGACTATACAGTACCAGATCAATACTCTCATGACAACCAATGGTCAGTCTCCATTTGTCACACTCTTCCTCAATCTCAGAGAAGATGATGAGTACATCAAAGAGAATGCCATGATCATAGAGGAGATCCTGAGACAGAGACTTGAGGGAATCAAAAACGAAGCCGGCGTGTACGTCACACCAGCGTTCCCTAAGCTTATATATGTTCTCGATGAACACAACTGTCTCAAGGGCGGCGAGTACGATTACATAACCGAGCTTGCCATCAAGTGTTCTGCCAAGAGAATGTATCCGGATTACATATCAGCAAAGAAGATGCGTGAGAACTATGAAGGCAACGTATTCTCATGCATGGGATGTCGCTCATTCCTCTCCCCATGGAAGGACGAGAACGGTGAGTACAAATGGGAAGGTCGTTTCAATCAGGGCGTTGTCAGCATCAATCTTCCACAGGTCGCAATACTTGCCAAGGGCGATGATGACAAGTTCTGGAGCCTGCTTGATGAGAGACTTCAGCTTTGCTACGATGCACTGATGTGCCGCCACAGAGCCCTCGAGGGAGTAACTTCTGATGTCAGCCCTGTACATTGGCAGTACGGTGCCATAGCAAGACTCAAGAAGGGAGAGGTTATCGATCCTCTTCTCCACAATGGATATTCAACCATATCTCTGGGCTATATCGGAGTGTATGAGACAACCAAGCTCATGCGTGGCGTAAGCCACACCGACCCGGTCGGAGAAGAATTTGCACTGAAACTCATGCATAAGCTCCGTGCAGCATGCGACAAATGGAAGGCTGACACCGGTCTTGGATTTGGTCTCTACGGCACTCCGGCCGAGAGCCTGTGTTACAGATTTGCACGTATAGATAAGGAGCGCTTCGGAACTATAGAGGATGTGACAGATAAGGGATACTACACCAACTCATACCACGTAGATGTACGCGAAAAGATCGATGCATTCAGCAAGTTCAGGTTCGAGAGCCAGTTCCAGACTATATCATCCGGCGGTGCCATATCATATGTAGAGATACCAAATATGCGCAACAACCTGGATGCTTTGGCTGAAGTTGTGAGATACATATATGACAACATACAGTATGCTGAATTCAACACCAAGTCTGACTACTGTCATGTATGTGGGTATGATGGCGAGATCATAATAAATGATGACGGCGAATGGGAATGTCCTCAGTGTGGCAACAAGGATCATAACAAAATGAACGTCACACGAAGAACCTGCGGATATCTGGGAGAGAACTTCTGGAACGTCGGCAAAACCAAGGAGATCAAGGCAAGAGTCCTTCACCTGTAAACTTAAAATTTTACGCAGAAAGCTGTTAAAACCTCTTGATATATCGGACAATCTGGTATATTATAGGAGCATGCAAGTAGTTCTGATATTTATATCAGTTATAATATGAACAGTTTTTATCCGTTTTAACTAAGTGCATTAATAATTTCAATTGTATGGTCTGCATGTCGTAGAGGGCAACGCAGGCCATACTTTTGTTTTACGGATCATTTTGAAAGGATTTTATTATGAATTACGCAGATATCAAACTATTTGATGTGGCCAATGGAACCGGTGTCAGAGTATCGGTATTCGTATCCGGTTGTACTCATCACTGCAAGGAATGTTTCAACCCAGATACCTGGGATTTCGGCTACGGCAAGCCATTCACGGATGTGGAGATCAATCGTATCATAGACAGCTGCAAAGAAGACTACATCGCCGGACTCTCTCTTCTGGGCGGCGAGCCAATGGAATATGTGAACCAGCAGGGACTTCTGCCTCTAGTCAGGAAGTTCAAGGAGACCTACCCCGGCAAGACCATATGGTGCTACACCGGTTATACATTTGAGACCGATCTCTTAGGCCGCATGTGTAATGAATGGGAATATACAAAGGAGCTTCTCTCCTACATCGATGTCCTTGTGGACGGAGAATTCATAAATGAGGAAAAGGATCTGTCTCTCAGATTCAAGGGATCAAGAAACCAGCGCATCATTGATGTGCCAAAATCCCTGGAGACAGGCACCACAGTTCTGTGGGATGAACGCGG
>USSH01000255.1 GCA_900557435.1 uncultured Coprococcus sp.
ATAATAGCAACCGCAATGGCTATATAACGAATCCAACGATTTATACAGAAATTGCAATTAACAAAAACTCAATCCCTATCATCAGAAATACTAGGGCACTTTGACAATAATGTGGTTTCTTATCCATCGTAGCCCGTTCTTCTTTTGAAGCATACAGATACGCATTATTGAATAAAAATCCTTTTTTCTAAAAGAAAAGAAACTTATTATAAATGCTCCAATTGATAAAATAGAGCAGATTATTCCTGATATAATTGCTGGCATAGCAACACCTTCAAAATCCTATTTATTCGTGACAGCATCTCTATATTGAACACTCCAAATTATTATATCATAACAGAAGTTATGCTGCATTAATATTTCCGTTATCAATCCACATCTGCATAGTTCCGTCAAGGTAAAGTCTTGCATATTCAAGTGGATTATCTATTGCAAGGGCATTCAAAGCACGCTCTGAATCAGGTGTGGTCTTCAATCCTTCCTCTGCCTTTGCACAGTCAATCCGCAGAATATATCCTGCATAAGTGCATATATCAATACTATTGTGGTAAATGTTGTAATCTGCATAAATTATGTTCATTCAACCAATCCTCTTTTCTGTAAAATCTAAAATCTAAAAAGCATTTCAATCAGTTCACATAGTCCATTCATATTGTGTTATAATGTGTTATGTGATTTTTCTTCCCTTATTTTTCCCTTACGAGGGTTCGTAAAACCTTGTGAAACGATATAGCACAAGGGAATACCTAAGGGAAAGCTCACCTACAGAAAAGTTAGTATTTATAAGGGGTTGCCGAGAATTTAATAATAAATTATAACAGGTAATGCAATCCTTAAATTATGTGCTTGGACAATTGTAATTTATTCATATTTGATATTTGGCGGTTAGAGGGGAAATGTGAAAAATGATGAAAAGAAAGAAACAGAATAAGCAAGCAAATAAAAAGAAATATGCAGATGCAGATTAAACTAACACTAAGGGAGAAAATATATGGGGATACGAAAATGGGTAATGACAGGTGCTGTGATGTTTTCCGTTATGACAATGTGTACGGCTTGTGGCAATTCAGGCGAGGATGTTTCAGGTGTTAATGGAAATGCGACATCCAAGGGGGAGAATTCCACAGGGATGGATAGGGGAGTCATTGAGCAGCCGCAGGTTATGTATAATGGAAAAATGTATTATTATTTTGCAACGGGGAGAGATGAGGCTTTACCAGAAGGTTATGAGGGTGCAGGTGTGATCGATACAGTTGACAGAAGTGATCCGCCGACAAAGAATTATTCGGCAGCGGGGATCGATCTCAAGATTGGACAGGAGATATACATCAGCAAAGAAGAAAAGGATGTCATATATCTAAAATATGACAGTGGATATGCGCGGTTTGAGAGAAGACCGGAGGAAGTGGCAGCGGAAGAAGAGGCAGATAAGCAGGCAGCAGAAAAAGAAAAGAAAACAGGGGAGGAGAATAAAGATATGGCAGATAATTATGGGGAATATGACGAAGATGGATTTGGAGAAGATGGAGAATTCGACTTTGACAGTATATTAGGAATAGATCAGCTTGATCTGAACTACGAGGCACATGTCGCAGGATTTGACGGAGAGAGCTTTTTATATAGTGTGTATTTTGACGGCGGTGTGACAGATGAGAAAGCAGAAGAGATCCAGCAGGTGATGTCGGATTATTCTTCACAAAATGGTGATGAAGAAAACTATATGGGGTATATTGATATATATAAGGGTGAAGACCAGATAATGATATACCTTGACCTTGGCGGTGTATCAGAAGAAAATTGCAACATGGCGGTAACGGGTATACTGAAAGCCCTCAATAGTGTAGCAGGAATAAAGAGTGTTATCATAAATGAAGAGATGTAGAATACCATTCTGTGGATATCGGGAGTGATGACGGCAATCCCGGAACAGAAAATGCATACAAGAATGGTGGATTTAAGATGTGATAAGCGGAGGCGCAAATAAAATGGCAGAAAAGACTATTTTATTAGTTGAGGATGATAAGGCTCTTGCAATGGGGACAGTGTTCGTACTTGAGGCAGAGGGATATAAAGTAAAGCATGCGATGAATATAAAGTCGGCCAGATCACTTATGGGAGAGAATGTAGATCTTATATTGTTGGATGTCATGCTGCCGGATGGCAGTGGATATGATTTTTGCAGATATCTGAGAGATACTGGAGTAAGAATTCCGATAATATTCCTCACAGCTATGTCTGAGGAGATCAATATAGTGCAGGGACTTGAACTTGGGGCAGATGATTATGTTGCAAAACCATATAGACTGAAGGAACTGCTTTCAAGGATCTCCGCAAACCTCAGACGATATGATATGTCCGGGAAAGACGTCTGTGATGTGTACACTTTTGGAAATCACAGGTTTGTAATATCGGAATTCAGGTTGTACGAGGGTGATAAGCTCATAGATTGTACGCAGAATGAGCTGAGACTTTTAAAGGAACTTGTGGCAAATGAGGGAATCGTACTTTCGCGGGCAACTCTGCTTGACAGACTATACGATGTAGATGGCGTACTGATCGATGATAATACGCTTTCGGTGTATATGAAAAGGCTCAGAACAAAATTGGGAGATGATGCTTCTTGTATAGAGACTGTGCGATGTGTAGGATACAGGTTCTGCAGAAATTCAGGGGATAACAACAGGGGTTAACAGATGAAGAGTTCGTATGAGAGAAAGAAATATATATACAGCTTTGTATGGATAGGTCTTGTATCACTTGTGATACTTGCTGTGTGGCTGTATATTGCATTTGGCGGGAATGTACTATATACGGTCATATCTACAGTGATGATAGCGGCGGCGCTGGTGATATCAGGCATAGCAGGTTACAGGCGCATAGATGAAGTGTACAGTGAGGTTGAGAATATATCTGAAAAGATGGTGAAGGTGATGGATTCTCCTGATATTGTTACTGAGGAGGAATTCAGGCAGGGAACCATTGGAATATTATATACGAATTTTTATAAGATGGTGTCTTTTCTGCGGGAGAGCAGGGAAAAGGAGCTCTCAGAGAAAATATTTCTCAGAGATATAATATCAGATATATCGCATCAGCTTAAGACCCCGCTTGCCTCACTCAATATATTCGTGGATATGCTGCTGGATGATAAGGTCACAGATCCTGATAGGAAAAGACAGGTGCTTACAGAGGCTCAGAATCAGCTTTCAAGGATGGAGTGGATGGTGCTGTCCCTGCTTAAGCTTGCACGTATTGAGGCAGGAGCGATAGAATTTCAGAAACAGAGCTGGAATATGGAGGTCATCTGTGCACAGGCTGCGGATGGAGTGCGTTATCTGACTGATAAGAGAGAACAGAAGGTTGTCATAAAGTGTGATAGTAACATAAAGCTGGACTGTGACGGAGACTGGCTGACAGAGGCAATCATCAATCTGCTCAAGAATGCTTCGGACTATTCTGAAAATGGAACGGAGATCGATCTCAGCGTGGAACAGAATGATCTGTTTGCGAGAATATATGTCATGGATCATGGAATGGGAATTCCGGAGAGCGAACTTCCAAATATATTTAAAAGGTTTTACAGAGTGAACCAGGAGGTCAATCCGAACAGTGTGGGAATAGGACTTTCCCTCACAAAATCCATTGTCGAGGGAATGGGTGGAAGAATAACAGTTAAGAGCGTGTTGAACGAGTATACATGTTTTGAGATAACATTTGTACATATATAATATAATATCGAATTTATCTTGAGCTGTTAAAAGTGATGGTATATCAAAAGGTATTGCTGTTGATATATTTATTTCTGATACTCCATATTCTTTTAGCAAAATATCATAAATTAACTCTTTTACATATTTTT
>USSH01000256.1 GCA_900557435.1 uncultured Coprococcus sp.
ACATAATTGTCGTTTATATAGCCATTTTTTTTCGTTTGAGCCTGTGTGGTAGGTGCCTGAGTTGTGGCTTTGGTAGTGGCTTTGGTTGTCGCCTCGGTGGTGGCCTTGGTTGTTTTGTCAATAACTATGAAGCTTGAGTACACATAGCCCGTATAACTCTTTTTCTTATAAGTGAGCTTTACCTTATACCATGTTTTGTTGGATGTACTGAGTATCGTCATCTTCTGACCACCCATAAGCATGATAGGCGCCTTGTTGTAAGTGATAGGTGTACCTCCCGGGGTCTTACGGAAATAGACGTAATTCTCCTTTTTTGCAAGATGCCCTGTCTTATATGTGACAGTGGTGGTCACTTTTATGAATTTGGAATACACATAGCCGGTGTACTTCTTCTTGTTGTATGTAAGGCTTACCTTGTACCATGTCTTGTTTGAGGTACTGACTATGGACATCTTCTGTCCTTTTCTGAGAAGAATGTCCTTGCCGTTGTATTTTATGGTGTTGCCCGAGGGGGCGTCACGAAAATAGACATAATCTTCGATCAAAGTGCCGGTGGATGCCGCTTCGGCTTTGTTTTCACCGACGTAGAAACCGGTTATCACTATACAGACGACCGCCCATATCAGCATCACCAGTGATACGGTAGTCTGAGCTTTTTTATTACTGCTACAATTGTTGATATTCATCGTGATTCCTCCCAAATGTATGTAACCAATAATGTTATTATTAAAAAATAAAAAAATCAGTATAAGTTTACCATAATTATTGAAAAATAGACATAATTTTTACAAAAAAAGATATAAAAAAGAAATAAAATTGCAATAAAAAAGTCTCTACATAGCCAGCATCTATGCTGACCTGTAAAGACCCTTATGTTAACATCTTATTATTCTTTTATCGACTATCCAATGCGTAATTTGAACTTCTGGATCTCTTTGTCGGTCTCAACTTTTTCTATGAGGGCTCCAAGTCCGCGGAGCTTCTCGTCGAATTTCTCGTAACCTCTCTGTATATACTTGATATCTGAGATGACAGAAAAATCATCTGCAACAAGTGCAGCGATAACAAGTGCAGCTCCGGCTCTGAGATCAGGGGCGGCAACATTTGCTCCGGAGAATGTCTCAACACCATCGAGTATGGCGGTGTTCCCCTCGACTCTGATGTGGGCACCCATCCTTGAAAGTTCAGCTACATATTTGAATCTGTTTTCGAATATACTCTCTGTAACAATGCTTGTTCCGTTGGATAAAGCAAGAGTTACGGCCATCTGTGGCTGCATATCAGTAGGAAATCCCGGATATGGCAGAGTTTTTATATTGGTTGGCTTGAGCCTTTTATCACACATGACACGCACTGAATCGTCGTTTTCGATTACGGTTGCTCCTATGTCAGTGAGCTTGGATGTTATAGCTTCAAGATGCTTTGGTATTACGTTCTTAATAAGAACATTGCCCCTTGTAGCAGCTGCTGCAACCATGAATGTTCCGGCTTCTATCTGATCAGGGATGATCGAATATGTAGTTCCGTGCAGAGACTTGACACCGCGGATACGGATGACGTCAGTTCCTGCTCCCTTTATATTAGCACCCATGCTGTTGAGGAAGTTGGCGACGTCGACAATGTGTGGTTCTTTTGCCGCATTCTCTATAGTAGTTTTTCCGTCAGCCATAACAGCGGCCATCATAACATTGATGGTGGCACCCACAGAGATGACATCCATGTAAATATGACTTCCAACAAGGTTCTCAGCACTGACAGATATCATGCCGTTTGCTATTTCAACCTGAGCACCGAGAGCCTCAAATCCCTTGATGTGCAGATCAATAGGACGAGCTCCTATATCGCAGCCGCCTGGCAGAGCAACCTGAGAACGATTATATTTGCCGAGCAGGGCGCCAAGCAGATAGTAAGATGCACGTATTTTTCTTATAAACTCATCGTCAACGCAGAGATTAGAACACGGATTGATAGTTCCTCCGCAGATGGCAACAGTGTGCTCGTCGATATAACGAACCCTTGCGCCTATTCCCTGAATAGCCTGGAGAAGGACTCTGGTGTCTCTTACATTTGGTACATTTTCTATTGTAACTTCCTGGTCGGTCATCACTGCTGCAGCAAGTATTCCAAGTGCCGCATTCTTTGCGCCGGCAATTGTAACCTCGCCCTCAAGAGGATGTCCTCCCTTGATAACATACTGTTCCATATTTCACCTCTTAGATAATTCTCGGATTATCGCAACTTTATAGATTATAGCACATAAAATTGAAAAGTAAACAATTTTATATCATATGTGCGCTTGTCTGGATGATTCCAATATTATCCAATTACTTGTCAGCTTCGCAATATATGCATCTGTAAATCCTTTTTTCTCTGTCGGTAAGCTTGAAGATGTGAGTGATCCCCTGCTCCGTTGTAGTGATACATCTAGGATTGGTACATTTTTTGATCCCAACCAGACGCTCAGGAAGCTCTATCTTGCGTTTTTCAACGAGTTTGCCATCTTTTATGATGTTGACAGATATATCCGGATCGATATATCCCAGAACATCAAGGTTTATGTCGATATCCTGATCTATCTTCAGAATATCCTTTCTGCCCATCTTCTCACTCTTAACATTCTTGATTATAGCAACGGAGCAATCCAGCTTATCAAGATGAAGATCGTTGTATATCTGCAGGGCTTTGCCTGCTGTTATATGGTCAAGTACAATACCATTCTGAATACTGTCAATATTCATGATCGTTCCTCCTATGCCTTAAAATCCTTGTCGAGTCCGAGAAGGTCCATGATGAGTGCCATACGGACATATTTGCCATTGAGAGCCTGTCGGAAATAACATGCTCTCGGATCGTCATCCACCTCAACAGAGATCTCGTTGACACGAGGAAGTGGGTGGAGAATTGACAGGTCAGGTCTGGCGAGAGCCAGTTTGGACTTGTCAAGAATATAAGTGTCTTTCAGTCTTATGTAGTCTGCTTCGTTGAAGAAACGTTCCTTCTGGACTCTTGTCATATAGAGAACGTCCAAAGAGCCGATAGCATCCTCAAGAGAGGAAATCTCCTCATATGGTATATTATTCTTTTCTATGACTTCTGTTCTTATATATTCAGGCAATTTTAATTCATCAGGTGATATGAGAATAAATTTTATGCCTTCGTATCGTGACATGGCCTTTATAAGTGAATGAACAGTACGACCAAACATGAGGTCTCCGCAGAAACCTATGGTCATATTGTTCAGTCTGCCTTTCTCTCTTTTGATGGTGAGAAGGTCAGCCAATGTCTGTGTAGGATGATTGTGGCCGCCGTCACCGGCATTAATAATAGGAACATCTGACTTCATGGAAGCCAGCATAGGAGCACCCTCCTTGAAATGTCTCATGGCGATGATGTCGGCATAACAGCTCACGATCTTCACGGTATCGCCCACACTCTCACCCTTTGTTGAAGATGAGGAGCTTGCTGATGAAAATCCGAGAACATTTCCGCCGAGCTCCATCATGGCTGCCTCGAAGCTGAGTCTGGTACGTGTGCTTGGCTCAAAGAACAGAGTTGCGAGCTTCTTGCCCTTACAGACTTCACTGTATTTTTCTTTATTCTCCCAGTTCATCCAACATATCATCTACACCATCGCGATAACTTTCATCATTATCATAACGATCCTCATCATAATCACCAGAATATGCATCATCACTTCCTTCATCATAAGAAGATGATGATGAATAAGAAAGTTCCCTTTTTATATTATTTTGGTAGAACTATACTAGGACCTATATTTAAATGGTATTATAATCCTACTATTATTGGTAAAGAAAATATTCCTAAAGAGGGAAGAATATTAATTGTAGGTAATCATA
>USSH01000257.1 GCA_900557435.1 uncultured Coprococcus sp.
CTCAGGTGAGTCCATGTAGTGCGGACGAACAAAAAGAAAGGATGATTGGTATGACAAAAAGACTAAATTTATTGCTGGAATTTGTAATGCTGACCCTTGGTGCGGTGATAGCAGCGTTTGCTATCGAAGAATTCCTTGTTCCTAACACGATTCTTGACGGAGGAGTTATCGGTATCGGTATCATGATCAATAACCTCACGGGAGTATCTCTCAGTATTCTTACTATCGTTTTAAATGTTCCATTTCTTATCATAGGATCCAGACAGCTTGGGAAAATGTTTATAGTTAAGGCTGGTTATTCGATGATTATTTTCTCAGTGTTTGTAGAGATATTTAAACCACTTGAGAATGCAACTTCTGAGACTATATTGGCTGTATGCTTTGGCGGTGTGATTCTTGGACTTGGAGTTGGAATCATAATCAAGTTTGGCGGATGTCTGGACGGAACAGAGACCGTGGCGATAATGCTGAACAAGAAGAAAGACTGGCCGGTTGGAAGACTGGTACTTGGGATGAATCTCATTATATACTCTATAGCAGGATTGTTGTTTGGACTCGACAGAGCCATGTACAGTCTGCTTACATACTTTATAACTTCAAAGGTACTTGATATGGTGGAATCAGGACTTGAACAGGCAAAGGCGGCAATGATCATAACGGACGATGCCAGAGAGGTAGCTGACAAGATATACAAGCAGCTTGGCAGAACTGTAACTATCATGCAGGGAAAAGGCATGATAAGCGGCAACAAGACAGTGTTGTACTGTGTTCTCACGAGATTCGAGATAGGAGAGCTTAAGAGTATAATAAAATCCATTGATTCATCTGCGTTTGTCACTGTCACTGACGTGGCAGAGATCATAGGTAATCATATCAAGGACAACGAGTACAAAGAGATCCTTGAGAAGATAGAGGAGAAGGAGGAGCCACTCACAAATCTTCCGGAGCATGAGAGCATGAAGGATTTTGAGAGCCTTGATAAATTGAAATAAACAGGTAAACAATACTGACAGATAAAAAGATAATATTTTGAATAACATAAATAAGTGAAATAAAATAAGCCAGAATCCAAGCGTAGAATGAGGTGCTCCCTCACCGCTTAGATCCTGGCTTATTTTTTATATGCTTTCTACAAAAGCTTTGTGAATGCTGTAGTCGATGTCAAGTTCCGGGTGGAAAGAGAAGGCAAACTGCTTGCCGTACTTAACCGCCACGATCTTGTCGTCAACTGTAGCAAGAACTTCAACATCAGGTGAGATTTCAGCCACATAAGGTGCGCGGATGAAAGTCATAGGAACCTCACCGATACCCTTGAGATCTGCCACGGTGTGGAAGCTTCCAAGCTGTCTGCCGTAGGCATTTCTCTTTACTGTTACAGGGAGTGTGCCAAGGTGTACAGTATCATCACCTTCAATATGCTGTGCAAGGAGAATAAGACCTGCACATGTTGCCAGAACCGGCATTCCGCCCTCAATCTGTGCTTTTATCGTATCAAACATGTCGCTGTCTCTGAGGAGTTTTCCCTGGACAGTGCTCTCACCGCCTGGGAGGATGAGTGCATCGTATTCCCTCTCAAGATCCTTAGCGTTTCTCAGCTCGATGCAGGATACTCCAAGCTCGGAAAGTACATGCTCATGCTCTGCGAAAGCTCCCTGTACTGCCAATACACCTACCTGCATATTACTTACCCCTTTCTGCCATGAGGATTGCGATCTCCTGCTCGTTAATACCAACCATAGCTTCGCCAAGTCCCTCTGAAAGCTTAGCAACGAGATCGGCGTCGTTGTAGTTTGTCGTTGCCTGAACGATGGCAGCAGCACGCTTTGCAGGATCTCCTGACTTGAAGATACCGGAACCTACGAATACACCCTCAGCGCCGAGCTGCATCATAAGGGCTGCATCTGCTGGAGTTGCAACACCGCCGGCTGCGAAGTTTACAACTGGAAGACGGTGATTCTCGTGTACATACTGAACAAGGTCATAAGGAACCTCGAGCTTCTTTGCTGCCTCATACAGCTCATCTGTTCTCATGCTTACGATCTCAGCTATCTGGCTGTTCATCTTTCTCATATGTCTTACGGCCTGAACGATATCACCTGTACCAGGCTCACCCTTTGTTCTGATCATTGATGCACCCTCGTTGATTCTTCTGAGTGCCTCGCCAAGATCCTTTGCACCACATACAAATGGAACCTTGAACTGTCTCTTGTCGATGTGATATACGTCATCAGCTGGTGAGAGAACCTCGCTCTCATCGATGTAATCGATCTCGATGGCCTGAAGGATCTGAGCTTCTGCAAAATGTCCGATACGGCACTTAGCCATAACAGGTATTGATACAGCGTTCTGGATTCCCTTGATCATCTGAGGGTCACTCATACGTGATACACCGCCTGCTGCTCTGATGTCAGCTGGTATTCTCTCAAGAGCCATAACTGCACATGCGCCGGCAGCCTCTGCGATCTTAGCCTGCTCAGGTGTTGTAACGTCCATGATAACGCCACCCTTAAGCATCTGGGCAAGTTCCTTATTTAACTTATATCTTTCTGTTGTTTCCATGTTGAACCTCCGTTATAATTAGATTTGCATTGAACCTGCATAAATTAGGTGAATATTCATAAATTCACAATCTGTAGGTGATTATAAAACTAAAGTGACATTATAGAAATAATCAATATGTGAATATAAAAAGAGGTCAGATTATGAGACGTAATGTCAGAAATTATATAAAAATAATATCAGATTTCATTTTATAACAGCGAATACAAGTCCTGTAGCGTTTTATTTCGAAGCATAGAAAAGAAAAACTAGGTAACGGTTGTTCAGTCTGTAAGATGGATATGAAAAGGAGAAAAAGATGGCTGCGACAAAGAAAAAAGAAAAGAAGAACGCAATGGCGGTCATAAATCAGAATATAAAATCGGGTGAATTTGCAAAGATATACCTTTTAT
Source organism: uncultured Coprococcus sp. (assembly GCA_900557435.1). Classification (GTDB taxonomy): domain Bacteria; phylum Bacillota; class Clostridia; order Lachnospirales; family Lachnospiraceae; genus Coprococcus. Next base: position 2,952 of record USSH01000257.1, read on the forward strand.
ATGGAAAAGAGAGATATCTGGTCAATCAGTACAGAGATAAACTGCTCTCAAAGCTCACTGACAAGGAGGATACTCTGAATTTTATGAAATTTGCCGGAAATGGTGTGAATACACAGGAGATCATAGATTTCTGTAATGAACTGCCATTTTTTGCTGATCGCAGAGTTGTTCTGGTTGAAAACAGTGGACTGTTTAAGAACAAGAATGAAGATTTTGCAAAAAAACTTGTCAATATAGAAGACACATCGGTGGTCATATTTGTTGAGATGGATGTCGATGCCAGAGGTAAGCTTTTTAAAGAAGTGGATAAGAATGGAGAGGCATTGGAATTTGTCACACCTGATGAAAAGATGATGGTTACATGGGTGAAATCACTTTTCCGTGATGCGGAGATTGCGACCATAGACACAGCAATATATAAGATAATAGAATGTGCCAAGATGGACATGAATTGCATCAGGAATGATGTTGATAAGATGATAGCCTATGCTGGGGATACTAAGAAGGTGAGTGAGTATGACGTTGATCTCCTTTGCAGCCAGGACGCTGAGAGTAAAGTGTACCAGATGATAGACCTTATCATAGCGAAACAGAAAGAAAAGGCTGCCAGAATGTATCATGATCTTCTGGAAAACAAAGAGGCACCGATAATGATCAATTCATGTATCATGAGACAATATAACAAGCTGCTTCTTGTGAAGATGGCTATGGCTGAGGGAGCTCAGGATGCATCGCTGGCAAAGTTAACCTCGGGACCTGTATGGGCTGTAAAAAACTATAAGGCACAGTGTCGGCCATATACGGTGGAACAGTTAAAGGGGATAGTAGAGAAGTGCAATGATATGGATTACAAATTAAAGACAGGACAGGTCATGGACACTGCGGCTCTTGAGGTGATGAT
>USSH01000258.1 GCA_900557435.1 uncultured Coprococcus sp.
GCTTTACGATCTCTCCATCCTGAAGCAGCCACACATAGTCATACTCAGCCGAATTATTCTTGCTTGTCTCATGATATATCATATTGGTTGGTATCATGACGACATTGTCATATACTGCTGTCGGATAGCTGATCTCATAGCTCTTGATGCTCTTGTATACCTTATCGTCGTCAACCTTGATATAGTACTTGAGCTCATCAGATCCGGAACACTTTGTGATATGGACATTTCCATCTTTGTCAGTCTCAATATATGATCTGGCAGAATCTCCGCTTGATCCAACACATGTTCCACTGATCTTCTTTGTGTTATCCTTCTTACTTGTTACAGTCACTTTCTGGTTGATTCCCAGAGTTCCCTCTGACAGTGTCAGAGCGATTATCACATTCTTGCTATTGCCCACCGTCAGAACTGTCTGTCCTTCTTTGATGGCAGCATCTGTGCTTGCGCTTATAGCCTTGACCGTTCCCGCCTCATCTGCATACACACTTATCTTTCCGCTTCCATCGTTATTCTTGTTGAGTTTTTCCTTCTGTGCATTAAGATTTGCCAGTGTAGCATTGTGAGTATATGTAAGCAGCTGTTTGTTGTAAGTCACCACATTTCTCTGGCATGTGAGCTGCTCAACCATATAGAGTGGATTCTCTGCGTCCGTCGGGGTTGCCTTCTTGGCCTTCTGGTATTCCTGTATCTGGCTGTTGATATCATTTATCTGTCCATCATATTCCTGCATGGAAGATGAATACGATGAATTCTCTTCCTGAATCTGATTGTCGATCTCCTTCACGGCCGCTGTTCCGCCGCCACTGTCTATAACGAACAGGACATCACCTTTCTTCACCTTCTGTCCTTTTTTGACATTTATAGATGAGAATCTTCCATCACAAGGTGCTGTATAAGAAACACTGTTAAGATCTTCAACTGCAAATGAACTTGCTTTGGCCGTCTTGGTGTATGAGTCGAGCGCAACCGTATACTCAATATAATTCGAAGGCATGATAGTATCTGATGCGTAATATACCAGATCTCCCTCCTTCAATCCGCTTACTATCTCAGTGTAATTGGAATCACTGACTCCGACCTCTACATCACGTCGCTCCTTCTCACTGCTATCTGTCTTGATATAGACAAAGCTCTGTCCGTTCTCCTCGTATATAGAATCATTTCCTACTGTCAGGACATTCTTGGCATCCGATGTACTGAAATACAGTGAAACCGAACTTCCAACATGCATTATCTTGCCTGGATTCTTGACGCCCTTAAGCTGGAATCTCGTATATGGCATGCTTGACATACTCTGTGCAACAGCTATCTCCTGATTGCTGAATTTGTATGGTTCTATATCATATTTCTTGCCATCGATAACCGTATACATATTCTTGTAAATCGCATATGTATCTTTTTTGTACGTCTCTCCTGTTATCTCTATATATGGCTGATTGTAGTCCGATACAACGACAACATTCTCACCGCCGTTTACGGTCTTGTCATCGGCTTTTATCTTCTTGGCATATGTTACATAACCTGCCTGCTCAGCCTTTAGTGTACCATTCTTTTTCAGCTTAGCCTGTTCTTCCTTTTCCTGAAGCTTTTTCTTCTGCTCATATTCATATATGAGATTATCATAACGGTTGTTTTCTTCATTTATAGCTTTTTCCGTTCTGGCTTCAGATGCACCATCTTTGTCTCCGGCCTCTTCACAAGCCTTTATCTTCCAGTCCAGTTCTGACTGATTCTCCTGATATATCTTCTGATTTATATCATGTCTGTACTTCTGGACATCATCGGACTCTGTTCCATCACCGGTAGTTCCATCGTCAAACATATCACCCGACGATCCGGTATCTGTCTGATCTGAACCTGATGAACCATCTCCGGATGATGCGTCTGAGCCACCTGAGCCATCCGAGCTGTCCGTGCCGTCGCCAACATCGGCAAGCACGGTTCCCTTCTTTACCTCGTCGCCAACATTCACGTACACCTTTGAAAGTGTAGCACTCGTCTCATAATAATAACAATAGTCAGTTGGAACTATCGTACCGGTCTTTATAACCTTACGTCCAATATCCCCATATGTAACAGGTCTGTATGCCTCATTCGTGCTGACCGGCTCCAAGAGTTCAGGAACCTTTTCGCTTTTTTCTTTTCCGCAGCCTGTCATGGTCATCGCAAATACAGCTGTCATACACAGACACATTACTCTCTTACGCAATACTTTCCTCATATTCTTTTCATGTATCTCATTTTTCAGATTCTGTTTTTTCAATTTACCACCACCTGCTCTCCGGCTTTTAGTCCTGATTTTATGATCGTCTTGTCATCCACAGTGTCTCCAACTGTAACCTCAACTGCACTTCTGTTTCCAGCATCATCCACAACATATGCATATGTCTTCTCATCTGAGCCTGTAAACACAGCCTTTTTATTGACATATATGACATTCTTTACAACAGGTTTCTCTATGACCATTTTGAGTGTGTCAGCCTCAGTGACTCCGGTCATATCTACAACCGGCTGAAATGTTACCTTCTGCATCTCTTCGCCTGTAGCTTTACTCTTATACTTCTCACACTTGATCAGCTTGAGAGAGAACGTCGCCTCCTGAAAGTCTGCCTCATATACCTCTCCTTCTTTGAACTTATATGTGTCATTCGTCTCTGACACATAATCTGAAGAACCTGAATCAACCGTTATCAGTGTCTGTCCCGCTGTTACATATCCATATTGGAGGTCCGAATCTATATAAGTGACAGTACCCGCTTTGGCCGCTATGAGCTGATAATCTTTCATTCGCTCATTCTGCTCTTTTATATATGTATCAGCCACATCCATATCCTCTTTTGCTGACGCTATATCTGCTGAGTAATCCTGACTTTTGTCAATTGCCGCCAGCCTTGTATAGTGATCTATAAGAAGACGATCCTTCTCCTTCTGCTCAGTATACTGGTCTATGGTCTTCTGGATCTCTGTCGCCTTAAACTGGATCATCACATCGCCCTTGGCTACCTTATCTCCTTCTTTGACCTTCACCTCATCTATCTGATAATCTGACTGCTGTATGGAATAGTCCTTACTGCTATATCCATCCGGCTTCAGCTCCAGTGTGAGTGTGGATTGTATATCACCACTGCTGACCTTCTCCGTATTGAACTCGACCTTGCTGTACGGCTCAATATTTATCTTCGCGTCTCCTACCTGCCTGTCGCCGCCGCTGCATGCTGTAAGCGATACCGTCAATACACCAGCCAGCGCAGCTGCAAATATCTTTCTGCCTATTCCAGACTTTGCCACGCTTTATACCTCCTGTTTCTGGGAAATTATATGATATATATGATAACTTCTATGTGTTCCCGAATCGCATTCTACGATTTATATCAATACTGATTTTAACCCTCGAAAGGGTATATATCAAGAAATTATCGGTGAGTTAATATTAGTTAAAATACCCTACACCGCACACAAGATTTAGTATAACCGATTATATTTTTATGGGAAATAAGATTTAAACAGATTTCAGACAAAGTTCACATTATCTTAAAAGATTCAAAATTTACAAAAAATTACAAACAAAAAAGCCTTTGCAAATATCAAAGACTTTTAAATAAAAAAGATGCGGGAGATGGGACTTGAACCCACACGCCGTTTCCAGCACTAGATCCTTAGTCTAGCCTGTCTGCCAATTCCAGCACTCCCGCATATTCTATATGTAATTGGTAACTGTCATAACTATCTGAATACTAACATCCGTAATGTCATATCACTTTCCCGCATCATCCGCCCTTTCAAGTGGCTAAGCAATTTTCAAATCACATTCAAATTGCTTTAAAAACTTTGATATAAAAATG
>USSH01000259.1 GCA_900557435.1 uncultured Coprococcus sp.
GTATATGGCCAGAATGTCAATTCATCAGATGATCTGTACGATTCTATAAACAATATATATGTGGTCGGAGATAAGGCAGATGCATCAGTCTGGTATGATGTCAGTACATTGGATATCACTAAAGGAAAGCTGTACAAAATATATAATGGAGACTGGGGACAGAAGCTTGAGAAGGGCAGTACATATACACTTCCCGGTGGAGCTGAGATCACCAGTGAAGATATATGTGAGCTCAGTGGTATTGATCTTGACGATGACGGGTATGATTATTACCTGGTGAGCGATATTCTGTTAAATCATGGGGCAAGGACAGGATCATACAATCTGATGGTATTTGATAAGGACAGTGACACTGATCCAATAGAGAAAATTCTGCCTTACAGTGAATATTCGGATGATGAATTAACACCGATGTCAGTGGTATATCAATATATTGTATATGGCATCAGGAAGGGGCAGTCAAAGAATATAAGTGTAGCATATGAGTTTGGCACGTCGTTGGATGAACTGCAGTATGATTCAGCATCTCTCCCTGTTCCAGAGTAAATAACAGATTTGGCCATTGGGGCAGTATGATCAGATGTGAGGTGAAAAGTTGAAGGTAAAATGTAAAAACTGCGGTAAGATATTTGACGCTGAGAACTATTCGTGCCTGTGTCCTCATTGTGGAACATGGTATATTCCTGTGGATCAATTTGATATTCAGAGTGTTGATTACAATAATGACAATTGGAGCTGGACACAGGAAGACACACAAACAAGTGTCCAGCCGGATACACCAGACAGGGTTCAGCCGGAACCGCAGAGAGACACTCCGAGTGATGTACAAAAAAAGATTCATGAGTCCCAGGAAAACAGGGATGCCCGGAAGAACTCCAGAAATAAATATTTGTGGGCTATACACAGCAGCAAAAAAGATCCCATATGTGGTTTGTCACATATGGGATCTGATCTTTTATGGGATATCTGTCAGTCTTGCTCATAGAACATTTGAAGCTGATTAGCTTGGTGTGTTGTTCTTGGCAACCTCTACGATAGAAGAGGTAAGACCTGCGATTCCCTGGATCTCTGAAGGAATGATAATCTTGGTAGCCTTTCCGTCAGCAGCCTTTGCGAATGCTTCGAGGCTCTTGAGTGTGATAACCTGATTTGATGGCATTGATTCATTAAGAGCTCTGATACCATCTGCATTTGCCTGCTGTACAGCAAGTATAGCCTGTGCCTGACCTTCAGCTTCCTTGATAGTTGCTTCCTTCTTGGCTTCTGCACGAAGGATCTGTGATGCCTTCTCGGCCTCAGCTTCAAGGATAACTGACTGCTTGTTACCTTCTGCGATGAGGATGGCTGACTTCTTCTCACCTTCAGCACGAAGGATCTGCTCACGTCTCTCACGCTCTGCCTTCATCTGTTTCTCCATCGCATCCTGAATAGCTGCGGGAGGAATGATGTTCTTGAGCTCTACTCTGTTGACCTTGATTCCCCAAGGATCAGTAGCCTCGTCAAGTGTAGCTCTCATCTTGGTGTTTATTGTCTCTCTTGATGTAAGTGTCTGATCAAGTTCAAGATCACCGATGATGTTACGAAGAGTTGTGGCTGTCAGGTTCTCAATGGCCATGATAGGATTCTCAACTCCGTAGCTGAAAAGCTTTGGATCTGTGATCTGGAAGAATACGACAGTATCAATTCTCATTGTAACGTTATCCTTGGTGATAACCGGCTGTGGTGCAAAGTCAACAACCTGCTCTTTGAGAGTAACCTTTTTTGCAACCTTGTCAATGACAGGCATCTTCATGTGAAGTCCAACAGACCATGTTGCCTGATATGTTCCAAGTCTCTCAATTACATAAGCATGTGCCTGTGGCACGATTTTGATCGTACTGCATATAACAACAATCACGATCAGACATAAAATAATAATAAGTGCAGCTCCTGCTCCGTCCATAATAATCTCCTTAATAATTAAAATAGTGTGTGAATAAGTAATAAAATAATGTGCATCAAAGACATGCTGGTCTTTTTTGCTCTCCGTTACCGGTCTGCCTGCTCAACAATGGCTTTTACGCCGGATATCTCGCAGATCACAACTTCGGTACCTGTTGGTATGATATTGTTGTTTTTTGATCTTGCTGTCCATTCAACCCCATTAATCATAACCTGACCTTTTGACTTAAGATTGTCTATGTCATCGGATACGATTACGTGTTTGCCGATGAGACTCTCTACGTTGGTTTTTACCAGTTTGTTGTCAAGATGTTTCTTGGCAATAGGTCTCGTTGTGAAAAAGAGAATGGTTGTCACAACAAGGAATACAACAATCTGTAGCGGCAATGAACCGCTGAAAAATGCGATGATCATGGCAACCAGTGCGCCACCGCAGGCCCAGATAGTCGTGAGTCCGAGCGATATGATCTCAACAATGAGACATACGGCAAATATTATAAGCCAGGTTACAATCTCCCAATTCATATAGAACACCTCCCTTGTGTAGGAAATCCTGATATGCGATAAAACTCGCATTGCCCTTGGCTAGTTCTCATTTTACTAGAAAAACAATTGCTAAACAACATAAATATTTTGAATATACAATCCCTTAAAGTGCATTATACGCACGAATTATAAAATTATTAATAATAAATAATAAAGGTATGGTTAAATATACGTAAGCTGTCTTGCACCATTCGGCAAAAACAAATATAATAAAAAAAGCGGTTGCCGGGATTTTCCGACGAGCCGTACACAAGCTAAAGGATGGGAGAGAAAAAGGTGGCGGCAAATAACAAAAAGAGACGAATCTTAAACATGAGCCTGGCGGTTATAGGAATAATCGTCGTAGGACTTTTATTTAACAAGATACTTGAACAATGGGCAGGCTTTCGGGCGATAATAGATAAAATCTCAGGCGCATTTGCCCCAATTATAGTTGGTGCGGTCATAGCGTTTCTTATGAATCCGATACTTGTATTTTTTGACAGACTTTTTCATACTTTATTTCAGGACAAAGTTATCACGGACAAGAAGAAGCTGTTTAAGGTATCAAGGACACTGTCGGTAATCCTCACGACCATAGTATTTCTAGGAATCATAACTGGTATAGTATGGCTTGTGGTGCCGCAGCTCTATGACAGTATCAAGCAGCTGGTTGGCAACATGGACAATTATTATTCCAACCTGCAGAATATGGTGGAGAATATCAATGAGAAATTCCAGAAACTCAATATACCTGAGGATGAGCTGAACAAATATATGAATACAGCATATCTGAAGCTACAGGACATGTTGAACACAAAGATCATGCCAAATGTGGACAAGATCGTAGTGAACATAGGAAGCGGAGTGTTCTCCGGACTGAAGTTTCTGTATAATTTCCTTATAGGTATAGTGGCTTCTATATATGTGATGGCAAATAAAGAATATCTGGCATCAAGAGGAAAGAAGATCATATATGCTGCGTTCAAGGTAAAGAATGCGAATAATATCCTTGATGGTCTTTCAGAGATGTACAGGATTTTTGGACAGTTTATCAATGGCAAGATACTTGACTCACTTATAATTGGATTGATCATGTTTATAGTTTCTACAATACTCAATCTGCCATATGCAGTGCTGATAAGTGTTATTGTGGGAGTGACAAATGTCATACCATTCTTTGGACCGATCATAGGAGCTATACCTTGTTTCTTTATCGTACTTATAGCCGATCCAATCAAGAGTCTGGTGCTGCTTCTTGTTATACTCATATTGCAGCAGTTTGATGGGAATATTCTTGGTCCGAAGATCATTGGTGATACCACAGGACTTTCAAGTTTCTGGGTGCTTACAGCAGTTATTGT
>USSH01000260.1 GCA_900557435.1 uncultured Coprococcus sp.
GATAGCGATGTTCAGAGCAGACTAGGAGACAAGGATAATGAGAATGAAACAAAAAAAAGCTGAAAAACTAAACATGCTTTTAAAAAACATAAAGTATTTTGCACAAGAACTGGACGATCTTTATTTTGAGGAAGAAGAACACAAACAGTGTGTTAATGCATTATTAAACAAGAGCGAGACTTGTATTCATTTTGACGTAAATATAGGGGAAGACCTTGAAAAACGTATCGTCGTATTTTGGTTTGATAGATCGCAGAGTAAGACTATTCTCGATGATATAAAGAAACGCATTAATGACAGAATGGAAAAGCCGTTTCGTAAAGTGCAGCTTGTGGGCTTGGTAGAGCATTTAGATGAGAAGATGATATTATCAAGCCTAATAAAAGACGGCAAAATATCTTTGTGTAAAGAAACAAAGTGTTCGAGGCAAAATTTCACCTTTGATGTTGTTTTTATGCCTGAAGCAGACAAAGAACCGATAGAATTAAAAGTAGCCCGAGTGAATTCATTGTTATTCCCGGAGCCTAGTACAAATCTTAATGTTATGTCAGATACAGAAAAAAAGGAGGAAACCACAATTGGAGGATATGTATTCGTGGTTTCCTTGTCGGAGCTAGTTGATATATATAATAAGGTTGGGGATGAATTATTTGCAAGCAATCTTAGGTATGGAATCGACGATAAAATGAGTCTAGAAGATTCCATGAAAGACACGCTTTTTGAAGAGCCTGGTATGTTTTGGTATTACAACAATGGAATTACTATAGTTACCAGTAGTGATGATATTGAATTGGAAAGTGCTGGTAAGGTTATACTTGCTAGGCAGTGGAATGATAATGGATTAAATTTCTCTGTAATCAATGGGGCGCAGACAATATCGACAGCCTCGAGGATATTCTATGGAAGTGGAAATGATAAGGACAAAGTAAAAAAAGCAAAGGATGAGGCTAAGGTATTATTAAGGATTATTACTGCTGAAGATGAACACACAAAACGAAATATTACAATAGCCTTAAATAGGCAAAAACCTATAAAATCAGAGGATATAGCATTTCAAACAGGATTCATATCTGCTTTTAATGACTATATGACTGCTCGAGAGCGCGCAAAGAAAGACTATTTATATATTATAAAGCGCGGAGCACCAGTGTATGATGAAAATACTATAGAATTACCTTTATTTGCACAGTTGGTATATTCATGTCTAATGAATCCAACCGATGCGAGGAATGTTGGGCCCTCTGGACTTTATTATGAAAATGGGTCAGAGAAGCTAAATACGAAGTATTTTCTTGAAGAGTTTGCCTTATCATCGTCAAGCACAAAGCGAGATTTTATATATGCTAAGTATTACAAAGCTATTATCTGGGCGAATAAGGTGTATGCAGAGTTTAATAAGGAATTAAAGAAAGTAGATAATAAAGATGACAAAATCATTTTGGCTAATAATAGATGGTCATTTGTGTCATATGTTTTGAAGTCTATTCAAAACTTTTCCGGACAAGAATTGGATGTTGACTATTCGGATTTTGAAATTAGAGACGATGTGATTACATCTATTCAGAAATATATGGAAGGGTTTGTCTCGCTTGTGAATAGTACATATGGTCCAGACGAAAAATATAAGACTGATGACAGCAAAGGTGATAGTTTTTGGAATAATCTAATAAGTGCAGAACCGAATGAATTGTTTACGTTACTGCAGAAGAAAAAGGATGGTGTATTAACAACTGGTGAATTTGAAGAGTATCTTTTAGACCATTCGTTTTCGTATGATGATCAGACCAAGCAATATGTTGCCGAGGTTGATTCAGATATTTTTACTGATGTCATAATTAGAGTGGGAGATGCTACGTTTGATATTTACGCAACAATATTAAATGTGTATTCTGATGTAAATGAAGAAGATGATAGTGATAAGGAAAAATATGAAAAGTTAAAGGAAAAGGTTGTCGAAGAATTTCAAAGAAAGAAAGTACCAATACCGCAGATCGGGAAAGATGATAGCAAAGAAGATGACTCGGATTATATTATGTTTAAAGGGAATCCATTTGACACTAATTTGGTTAGTGTAGTTTATGATTTGTTGTCAAAAAAATACATTGAGGAATAATTAAATATACCCCCCCTCCGTATATGATTTAGGAGGGGGAAGTTTACGACGGAAAATACTAGGTTGACACTATATATAATCGCTATTATTCTTATCTCAGCGTTTATTATCAGGAGGAACCACCATGAGCAAAGACAGCCTATACCAGCGTGTCATTGAAGTCTATAGAAGAACAGGCTCAGTAAAGAGAACTGCAGAAACAGTTGGCACGACTCTGGTTCGTGCTCAGAGGATCCTCATAACCGAAGGCCTCTGGAGCAGCCCTACTTCGGAGAAGATCCTGGATATATACCAAAAGGGCAAAACAGTTCCGGAGATTGCCGGAGAACTATTCATTTCCGAGAAGACTGTGCAGGCATATTTGCCCTATACCCGGACAGACAAGGGATACGGTGGAGATGATCGCTCCGCAGACGCAATTAAGAGCGAAGAGTACAGAGGCCGGATGCACAGAGCAGCTGAAGCGCAGGTCTCAGAGGAGGCTATGAAGATGGAACGCGAAGAGAAGGTAGATAAGTTCAAAGGGATACGGATTATCAAGGACAGTGAGATAGAAGCTGCCCGCAGAGCAAGTGATAAGCAGATTGCTGAGGAATCGAAACAGGCGAACCTTTCGGAATTCACTACAGAAGAACTTTACAGTAAACATATGGTAAAACGGCCGGAAGTGTTAAAACTGAAGCTGGCGCTGGATATGGAATATGTCGATGATGAGGAGATGGAAGTCCTTCGTAAGTACGGTAAAGTAGAGAAGGGAATTACCAGAGAGATCCTTGTTCCTTCAAGCATTACTCTTCATGCCTTGAACTATGCGATCCTGCGTGCCTTTGGATGGCAGAACGGACATCTTCATAAATTCTCTTTACCGAAAGAGGTATTCCATAAGATGACCGGTGGAAAAAACAAGGCTGATAAGCATGGTTTTGTGGAATATGACGGGAAGTTCAAGAACTGGGTAAAACTATGTGGCCTGTATTTCAGATATCCCTGTGAAGACTTTGAAGACCTATATTGGGACGATGACTACGAGGAAGGACAGAGCATCAAGACCTGGATGCGGAAGAAGTATACTGGCCCATACAGGTACAAGGGGGAGTGGGAGCATTATTGCAAAGCGAATGCTGCAGCAAATGAGGACATGATAGAGCATTCGCTTGAAAACATTGCGATCCAGGAGATGATGTTTGATTATCAGGGAGGAATGGACGAACTGCTGGAGAGAATCCCACTGATCGAGCTCATGATCCCTGTCGGCATAAAGGACGATCCGGCAGTGTACGACAGGATCCAGTTTTTGATAAAGCAGCAAGAGGAAGACGATAAGGACCATTCCGTGTTGCCGGTGACACGTGAACTGACCTATGAATATGATTACGGCGATGGCTGGGAAGTAAAGATCACACTTGAGGATTGCTATTATACCAAGGATATCTTTGACGCCCAGCGGGAAAGTGGATTATCCGGTGCAGTAGTCATGCCTGTTACAGACAAACAGGGCCTGGCAGACAAGACAGCTTTTGATAAGAATAACCAAAAGCTCAGTAAGGCCATGGCTTTGAAAGTGGCTACTGTTGTAATGAAAAAGCGGCCTGTATGTGTTGCGATTGATGGCATGAGCCTGATGGATGATGTGGGAGGAATCCACGGATATATCGACTTCCTTAGAACAATCCATGGAAACGATCCGGAAG
>USSH01000261.1 GCA_900557435.1 uncultured Coprococcus sp.
TGATAATTATTTCACATGGGTTAACGACCCATGGCCATGGGAAAGGGAGGGTAACTGCTGATGTGGATTTATGAAAAAAGACTACAGTTTCCTGTTAATATAAAGGAGACAAATGCAAAACTTGCCCAGGATATAATCAGTCAGTACGGCGGTCCTGACGGCGAGCTGGGTGCATCTATGAGATATCTCTCGCAGAGATATTCAATGACCGACAACAAGGTCAAGTCAGCACTCACAGACATCGGTACTGAGGAACTCGGCCACTTGGAGATGATCGGGTCCATCATACACCAGCTCACCCGAGATCTGAGCATGGAAGAGATAAAGGCATCTGGCTTTGATAAATACTACATTGATCACACTATAGGCATCTGGCCTCAGGCCGCAGGCGGCATTCCATTCAATGCATGTGAATTTCAGTGCAAAGGGGATCCTATAACAGATCTCTTCGAGGATATGGCTGCGGAGCAGAAGGCGCGATCAACCTACGACAATATTCTCCGCCTTTGCAAAGATCACCCGGATGTTGCTGAACCGATAAAATTCCTTAGAGAACGTGAGATTGTTCATTTTCAGCGTTTTGGTGAGTGTCTGGAAACCGTGAAGGATAATCTTGATTTCAAGAATTTCTATGCCTTCAATCCTTCATTTGACACTAAGGCCCCATGTCTGAAGAACAGTTGAAATAATGCCGGATCAGTGCTAAAATAGTGGCACTTTTACTAGAAGGAGTAATGCTATGGCTAATACACAAACTACTCATTCACAAAAATTCGGAATCATACTGGTGCTTTCATGTGGAATCATGTGGGGAATCAGCGGAGTTCTGGGGCAATATATCTTTCAGGCATCTGATGTGAATTCAATCCAGTTATCCATCATTCGCCAGTTTATATCCGGTGTAGTATTACTCTTTATCTCTGCATTAAAAAAAGATAAAAAGGCTTTGTCCATATGGTCAAAGCCTAAAAGTGTTATATCTCTGATTTTTTTCTCCCTCGCCGGAGTGATGGGCGTACAATTCACCTACTTTGCTTCAATCGAGCATTCGAATGCAGCCACAGGCACCGTCATCCAGTTTACATATATCATTATGATCTTGCTTTACACTGCTATATTCATGCATAAAAAGCCGCAAAATTACGAGGTCATATCAGTAATATGCGCATTTGTAGGGATATTTCTGATCGCAACACACGGCAGATTTAATTCTCTTGCCATATCATTCCCAGCCCTTTTCTGGGGGCTTATATCAGCCGTTTGCTTTACTGTATATTGTCTTTATCCGCAGAAATTGTACAATTCGTATGGGCTTGTCAACGTTATAGGATGGGCTTCTCTATTCGCTTCCATCATCCTGCTACTTGTAACCAGGACATTCACCTTCCCTCACATGAACATACAGATACTCACAGCTTCCCTTGCTGTTGCGATTGTCGGTTCACTCATTCCATTTACTATATACGGCATAGGAATCGGTATACTTGGCAGCGTCAAAGCGAGTCTGTTTGTCACAGTTGAACCTGTCACGAGTGCTCTTCTGACATGGCTGATTCTCGGAACAAAATTTTCCGGCATGGATCTGGCTGGTTTTCTGCTTATACTCGGTTCAATTCAAATGGTAGCCATTCAGACATTCAGGAATGAAAAGAACATCATACAGGCGGAACAGACTAGGTTGCCTTAAGCACCAATTATAATCTTCATTCACAGATCACGTTCAACGCAGATTTCATGAGCCGGAGCTTTCGTAATTTCACATCCAGTTTTTTCTCTCTGTCATTCATGCTTTCATACATATCTCTTCTGCGTCCATCAAGCATCTGCAGCTCTGTCCTTTTTTTGTGAATTGCATCACGGTCTGCGCACAAGGCATTTAAACATATCTGATTATGTTCAAGTTCATCATGTAATCTGGCTCTGTCGCCTTTTTTTATTATTCCCCAGTATTTAGCAACTACATATCCCGCACAATAAAATGCTCCAATGACCAGCATCATAAATATTAAGATATACACCAATCTGCCATTAGGAAACAGATCTCCTGTCTTTTTCAGTGTGGCAGACAAGAATATTATCGACAAGATTCCCATTGTCATCATAGGTATAACTGTCGCTCTGATTCCCATAAGGATCCATTCTCTTCGGTATTTTCTAGGCAGCTCTTCTGCTCTTTTTCTAAGTGTTGTGATCTCCAGCTCCATCGCCCTTTCTTTTGCCCATACAAGATTGAGTTGTTCTAAAACATCAGGACTGACTGTGTAATCATTTCTAATTTCAAGATATTCCTTAATATCGCTTTGATTTTCATAGGCATGATATTCTATTTCCAACAAGTTTCTTACCTGCCTTTTCATTTCGTGAAATATATCATTTCCCATTTTCTTATTATTTTTAGAATAGAGCATAGACATATCTATCATCATATCCACAACCAGTTTAGCTCCACTGCTGCGATCCATATCTGAATCGTTCAACTTCTCCAGCATTTCCCCAAATTCCGTGTTTCTATTAGCTCTTATATACTCACTATAATCCGTCCTCTCGAATCGCTCTCCGTCCAATGCCAAAACCCGGTATCCCGCCAGCATTCCGGAGATATCAAAGCTTTTCTCGCAGCCTCCATCGCGCACTATATTTATGGTATATATGTTGCCATTGCCCTCCACATCAAGAAGCCTCGCTATGGTCTCGCCGAGTTCGCTGTCCTTTGTATGGTTATCCACATGATAATTGATCTGCTTATATTCCCTTACCGCCACCGGTACAAACTCCGTCCTCAATCCATCCGATCCGATCTCTCCACATATATACCCATGCGGACCGGTGGATTTCGCAGATACAGACTCAGGACTGCCAGGATAATAGGCCTTGCCAGGTATTTCCACCGAATATTTCTGTCGTCCCCCCATAGCTATATAATCAAAACTGCTGTCACGCAGACCGTTCCAATCAATCGGCATCCTATGTCTGCCACCGCCACAAGCCACAAGCACATTGTGCACAGCACAGTCATCCGGCTCCATTTCATCAATAGCATGCGCATCCATCCTGCCATCGAAATAGCTCACCCCATACACGTCCATGTTCTTTTCAGGAAAATGCAGATGATCCATCGCCATCGTTGCCTGTTCATCCCTAAAAACCGTCATATTCTCCGATGAGTCCTCATTAAACAGTGGGGTTCCAAGCACGTACACCCGAGATGAAAATCTATATGTCATCAGGGCTGTCTCGCCACCAAGGTTATCGCAAAAACCAGCAGAATATATGATCTCAGTGCGCTTTAACCTGCCAAGCATTTCGTCCAGCCACAAAAGTTCTTCCATAGATGGCTGGTGATCAAACAGATTTCCCGATATGAACACAAAATCCACATCCGTTCGCTCCGCACGATCTATTATTTTTTCAAATGTTCCATATATCTCTTTTTTTCTTTCATCCGCCCAGGGCATGTCACTGTCCACATTTGTTCCCAGGAGCACATCAGATATATGTATAAATCTTATCTTTTTCATTGACCTCCACCTTCGACACCACTCACTACAGTGTGATGCCACAGTCATCTTTTTTTCATGATAACACAGTTGCATTAGATTATCACGTATTTGCCTCTAAAAACATTTGATTCATTTGCCCGCGCATTATTTTGTCAAGTTTAATTTCTTTTTAACTTGTTTTTCTCAATTGACTTTTGAATATAGCTTGCATATAATATGTTAATGTAGTTTTTGAAGTTTTTATGGAGGATAAAATTATGGCAGTCAAGTATGTGTTTGTCACTGGTGGTGTT
>USSH01000262.1 GCA_900557435.1 uncultured Coprococcus sp.
TACAATCATAGTATCTGTAATGTATGTGAACAATGAGATTGGTTCAGTCATGCCTGTAGAGGATATCGCCAAGAGGATCAAAGAGAAGAATCCTTCGGTATTGTTTCATGTAGACGCAATTCAGGCATTTGGTAAATATACTATATATCCGGGACGTATGGGCATAGATATGATGTCTGTAAGCAGTCATAAGTTTCACGGACCGAAGGGAGTCGGGGCGCTGTATATCCGCGACAGAGTTAAGGTTAAACCTATAATATATGGCGGTGGACAACAAAGTGGCATGAGATCCGGAACGGAGAATGTTCCGGGAATTGCCGGAATGGCATTGGCTGCGGAGATGACATATCATGATCTCGACAGTAAAGTGGAGCATATGCGCGAAGTGAAACAACATCTTATAGATGAACTTACGCAGATAGAGAATGTGTACAGTAATTCAGGAGATGCTCCACATATTGCAAGCATCACATTCAAGGGCGTGAGAAGCGAAGTTATGTTACATGCGCTTGAGGAAAGAGGTGTATATGTTTCGTCGGGATCAGCGTGTTCTTCTAACAAGCATTCGACAAGCAGTACATTAAAGGCGATAGGATTACCTCCTGAGAAACTTGAGTCTACGTTGCGATTTAGTTTAACACCGGAGAATACGATAGAGCAGGTGGATTATGCGGTGCAGTGCTGCAGAGAACTTCTTCCTGTACTTAGACGGTATGTAAGAAAGAAATAGGATATATAGATCATTTGAAATAATCTGTAAAACAGGTTGTACAATAAGGAGGAGACATGCAGTATAAGGCGTTCATGATAAAATATGCAGAGATAGGCACAAAGGGCAAGAACAGGTATATATTCGAGGATATTCTCTGCAAGAATATAAATAGAAAACTCAAGAATTATGGAGAGTTTTTTATAAGAAAAGAGCAGGGAAGAATATTTGTGGAGTGTAAGTCTGATTATGATTACGAGGATGTGGTCGGCGCACTTGGCAAAGTGTTTGGAATAGTGGGGATATGCCCTGTTGTCGTGGAGGAGAATACAGAGTTTGAGAATCTCAAGCAGAAAGTGATAGATTATGTAGATAAGGCGTACGACAGGAAGAATTTCACTTTCAAAGTATTCACCAGAAGAAATGAAAAGTCATATCCTATGACCTCGATGGAAGTCAGTGCTGAACTTGGACATTTTCTTCTCGAAGCATATCCGGAGCTCTCTGTAGATGTTCATTCACCGCAGGAGATAATCAATGTGGAGATAAGAAAGGTTGCATATATATATTCAATAACCATCCCGGGACCTGGAGGACTGCCTGTAGGTACAAACGGAAAGGGCATGGCATTGCTTTCCGGTGGCATAGACAGCCCTGTTGCTGCGTATATGATAGCAAAACGAGGCGTGGTAGTTGAGGCTGTGTATTTTCATGCTCCACCATTTACAAGTGAGAGGGCAAAGCAGAAGGTTATAGATCTTGCGTGCCTTGTTGCAGATTATGCTGGAGCCATCAGACTGCATGTTGTTAATTTCGCAGATGTACAGATGGCGATATATGACAATTGCCCGCATGAGGAGCTCACCATAATAATGAAGAGATATATGATAAAGATAGCAGAAGAATTGGCTGAGAAGAACGACTGTCAGTGTACCATCACAGGAGAGAGTATAGGACAGGTTTCAAGTCAGACTGTATTCAGTCTCAATGTCATAAATCAGGTGAGTACAATGCCGGTATTCAGACCGTGTATCGGCATGGATAAACAAGAGATCGTGGATATATCAGAGAAGATAGGAACTTATGAAACATCGATTCTTCCGTATGAGGATTGCTGCACCACATTTGTGGCTAAACATCCGGTTACAAAGCCTGTTTTGTCGGCTATAGAGAAGTCAGAATCCAAACTCAACGGTATAATCGAACCGCTTTATCGTGAGGCTGTGGACACTGCGGAGGTAATCATGTGCAGGGCGAAGAATCTATAGAAATAATTGGCTGAAGTAGATTTCGATACATTGACTATCACATAAAAAAGAGATGCTTAAAAGCATCTCTTATCTTTAGATAATAACTGGGATCGATCTGTTAACAGATCTGAAATTAAATCATATATGCAGTGCTGATACAGCTGTGCTATATATATTACTCTGCGAGATATGGCTTCAGAGTTGCCATGATTTCATCAAGATCGTTCTCAGCGTGGATGTTAAGCTCGATAGGCTTTGAGATATCCAGACTGAAGATACCCATGATAGACTTAGCGTCTATGACGTAACGTCCGGATACCAGGTCGAATTCAGCATCGAACTTTGCGATATCATTGCAGAAGCTTTTTACCTTGTCGATTGAGTTTAAAGAAATCTTAACAGCTTTCATAATTAGTCCTCCTAACCCTTAGATATTATATAGTATAAATACTGTAATCATTATATTTTTATGCAATACAAAAGTCAATATAAGGAGAGTAAAATTGATGTTAAAAGGTAAGTCAGTTGCGGCGACTACACTTGGCTGTAAAGTTAACCAGGCAGAGACGGACAGCATGCTGGATATGCTGGGAGCTGCCGGCGCTGATATAGTAGATTTTGAGAAAAAAGCAGATATTTACATTGTGAATACGTGTTCGGTGACGAATATTGCTGATAAGAAGTCAAGACAGATGCTTCATCGTGCAAAAAAGAGAAATCCGGATTCGATAGTCATTGCTGCCGGTTGCTATGTTCAGTCTGCAAAGGAGCTGTTGGAGCAGGATGCAGCAGTTGATATAGTGATAAGCAACAATAAGAAGAAAGATATCACAAAAATCATTGATGATTATATAAATGTGATGTCGAATGATACTGATCCTGAAGAAAAGCCAACGGAAGATACTTCCGGCGAAAACTCAGATACTGTGGAATATTTCGTTGATATATCAAAGGAAACTGAATATGAGGAAATGGGTGGACATGTTCCTGTAGGACACACCAGAGCCTATGTTAAGATTCAGGATGGCTGTAATCAGTTCTGTTCATACTGTATTATCCCATATGTAAGGGGACGTATTAGAAGTAGAAGCAAAGCTGCAGTTCTTGACGAGGTGAGGGAACTTGCAGATGCCGGTATAAAGGAGATTGTGCTGACAGGCATTCATATATCCTCATATGGCAAAGATAAGAATAATGAGGGAGCTCTTATAGACCTGATAGATGCTATCTCAAAAATCAAAGGAATAAAAAGAATCCGACTTGGATCGTTAGAACCAGGTATAATAACAGAAGAGTTTGTACAGCGGATTTCAGCAAACTCAAAGGTATGTCCTCATTTTCATCTGAGCCTGCAAAGCGGCTGTAATACAGTGCTTAAGAGGATGAATAGAAAATACACAAGAGAGGAATACTTTGAAAAATGTGAGATGCTTAGAGCGGCATACAAGGATCCTGCACTCACCACGGACGTGATAGTGGGATTTCCGGGAGAGACAGATGACGAGTTTGAGGAGACGGTAAAGTACCTGAAAGATCTGAACCTATACGAAATGCACATATTCAAGTATTCACCAAGAAAAGGCACGGTGGCTGCGGCGATGAAAGAGCAGGTTTCTCCCGGAAATCCCACAATGACATCCGTGGTAATGGCAGGATGGACAAATGCTTCCCGAAGTCTTTTGGTTCCTTCCAAGTATTCACCGGTTGTATAGTGTCTATTCATTCTCTTTAAGGTTTCGTCACAGCCGCTCTGCAGGGAAAGGTGGAAATGGGGGCAGAGTTTTTCTATCGAAGC
>USSH01000263.1 GCA_900557435.1 uncultured Coprococcus sp.
TGCCGTTCGTTTTTATCGCCTCATAGATAGCTGCCTCTATGCCAAAAGTTCGTTTGGTTCCTTCGCTTTGGAGCGAGTTGGGCAGCCTGTAATTTTCTTCTCCACGTTTGTTTTTAACTGTGTGTTGAAAATCAGTGCGTAATCTTTCAAGGGCATTGTCTGCCAGCATTCTTTCCTTTGTCTTTTCTGGAATGTCTTTATCTTCCATTATAGAGGTTTTGACAAAGTCTGGAATAGGCACTTTTTCCCTTTCGGTATATACATCGGTGATGTTATAGTCCGCTTTATGTACAAAATCAAGGATGTATGCCTTCAATTCAGCATTCTTTTCCATTTGTTTTCCTGCATACTCAAACATTCTTGTTCCTGGCTCTATGATTGGCATCATATTGTTTTTCATCCAGTCACGCACTTCGTCTATGTATGCTAATGAACAGTTTACTTGATTTCTTGCCGCAAAAAAGGACATGTTGGACAAACATTTCACATTCAGCTGCTCCACTATTGTTGCGTTCGCCTTAACCAGACTCGCATTCAACTTAATGAGTGATGCTGTGCCGTCCAACTCCCTGCTGAACACAAGTGAGGGTTGAACAGAGTTGTATACATACAAGTCCTCCTTTATTACTTGTTTGTCGTCCAAGACGAGGGCATACCAATACCTTTTGTCGCCAACAAAGAATTTGATGTTGAATTCAGATGGTTCATTCGGAGTTTCCGTGTCCAATAAGAAAGGTACCACACCTGTCTCTTCGTCAATATCTGACTTTTTGTGCTCGATCCTGAGTCCCATCGCAAACGGTTTCTGTTCCATGTGAATTCCAGATCTGTAAAGCATCTCCATCGTGTCCCTGGAACTGTGTCCGAGAGCGAGAACAAGTGCATTTGTCCTGTATGTATGGATCTCGCCACTTGGAAGGTGTCTTACATGCACATCCGCCTCTTCTCGTGAAATCATTTCATATCCGGTAAATAATGACTCAAATCTGACTTCTCCGCCAAGACGTATAATATCCTGTCTGATATTTTTAACAATGTGTGACAGGACATCCGTACCTATATGAGGTTTATTTATATAGGAAATCGAAGGATCAGCGCCATATTTTACAAATGTTTTCAGAACCTCTGTTCGTCTGCCTGACCCATCTTTTATAACAGTATTAAGTTTGCCATCTGAAAATGTTCCAGCTCCCCCTTCACCAAACTGCACATTACAATTTGAGTTCAGAGGCTTTTCATCTCTCCAGAATGACTCTATCTGTGCCAATCTTTTGTCAACATCCATTCCACGTTCGAATACGATTGGTCTGAAGCCGGCTCTTGCCAGATAAAGGGCTGTAAAAAGTCCAGCCGGTCCAGTTCCAATAATAACCGGTCTGTAATACATCGGGGTATTTCCGGATGCTGGGAATTTATATTCCACCGGCTTGGTAGACATAATATTATTATTGTGAAGTTGCTTTAATATTCTGTCTTCATTGTCAATCTCAACATCCACAGAAGCCACATATCTCACCTGATTACGTTTCCTGTCATCCAACGATAACTTGAACACATGATAAGGAGGTATTTTCTTAACTCTCAGATTTTTTCTAATGGCGTCCTCAATATCTTTCGTATCATAATTCAAATTTAATTTTATATTATTTATTCTTATCATAACTCAATCTCTTTCCTGCGGCCTCTCCCGCCAGTGTCCCGCTGGTTACTGCCCACATTATATTGTATCCGCCACATTTCCCTGTCACATCCACATACTCACCGGCAATATAAAGTCCCTTGTAACCATCTGCCTCCATGGTATCCGGTCTCAGCTGTCTGGTGTCGACACCGCCACAGGCAGCCTGGGATTCATCATAACTTCCACAATCTTTTATCGCAAATGTCATATGTTTAAGTTCAAATACTATACATCTTAATTTTTCATCATCCAACTCCGCCGCTGTCATAGCTGTAATATGTAATCTATTCATGATAAACCTTGATATTTTCTCATTTACAAGTCCATTGAACATTGCCTCAACACATCTGTTCGGGTTTTGAGCTATAAAACTCCTGATAAAATTATACACATCCTCCTCATGCATTTCAGGCACAAGTTCTAACTGTATTGATGGATGTGCCCCTTCCATCAAAAGATCTATGCACTGCATACTCAGATTAAAAATCACTATTCCTGAAAGGCTGCCATCAGCAAACTGAACTTCTCCCAGTTCAGAATCGTAGATATTCCCATTATTTACAAGTGATGCCCTGCATCTCGCACGCACTCCAGCAAGCTCTGACATTTTTTCGCCACATTTCAATCTACACAATGCCGGATGCGGAGTAACTATCTTAAGCTCTGTTCTATCCAAAATATCATACACCAACTCTGTTCCGCCGAGTTTTGGAGCCGCAGCCCCCCCCGGAGCAGCTATAACTGTAAAAGCCTCATATTCATCCTTATCCGTCATTACTTTATATCTGTCGCCGATCAGTTCCACAGAAAGAACATTTTCTAATGTATGTATATTTATTCCAAGCCTTTTTATTCTGTCTGACATTGCCCATACCACAGTTGAAGCCTGCAGAGATTCAGGGTAAAGATATCCGCCATCATCGTATATTGCCACACCAAGATTATTAAAGAACTCAATAATCTCTTTATGGCTTTCTGTGTTTACTATCTGATATGGGAAAAATTCATTACTGCTGTGATAGCACGAAAGATCAAGTCTGGTATTTGCAATATTGCATTTTCCATTGCCGGTTGCATATAGTTTTTTTCCAAGTTTTTTATTCCTGTCAATTATCAATACAGAGGCATCTTTACATCTCTCTTTTACTTTTATGGCAGCAGTCATTCCAGCCGGACCGCCCCCAATAACTATGGTATCGTATATCATAATTTAATATCGTCTCCTGCAAATCTATTTTATACTGTCAACAAATTCTTCTGCATCGCTTATACTCTCAAAGTATACTCCCCTTGAAATCACTTTTCGATACTTTATTTTTACCGCTTCTATCGGAACACCAGTCTCACGACATATACTTCCATACATATTAAAAATAGTTACCTGCCCATTATACACTCTGACATAAAAATATCTGTGATAAAATCCGGCTTCCGGATCCACGACCAATCCTCCATATAGATCACAATAATCAGCTTCTATGGTCTGCAATTTTTGGGAAGAACCATTAACATAACTTATATCTTGATGGATTCTCTTTATGCCGTCATTATTTCTACTGCCATTCAGCATTACAAGTTCACGGCATAGAAAAGCGATTACAAATATACTGATAATGATAATAAATAAATACACAGATCTTTTCAAGCACAAATACCCCCTTTTTTATTAGAGATATCCATTTTCATAATATATATACTTAACTCTGTTTATTCACACTGTCCCAAAATAAAAAGCGGATACCCTTAATATGTACGCAATAAAATGTCATACATATCACGGATATCCGCTTTTATATTCTAACTTTTGTTCTATCTCTTGTTGATAAATTACGGGGTTACTCCCATACAACCCCAGCTTTATTATCGCTCTCAAATACAGTTACATATGTCTTTCCAGGATTAAGTTTAAGTTCCTTGCCATCCTCTGTGTAATACTTGGTAACTGCATTGTCATCTGACTTTGTCCATGTAACAGGTATGATCTGACCATCCGATACATAATATCCATCACCTGATCCAACCAAATCTATGAGCTGTCTGTCATGATCATCAATACTTGTATAATGTGCA
>USSH01000264.1 GCA_900557435.1 uncultured Coprococcus sp.
ATATATAATCATGTTTTTTCTTATAATGATTCTTCATGGCACCTATGTGGCGCTGATAATTTCCACTTTGTACAAATTCAATAAGTGCAAGCTGCAGAACGGTTGGAACAGTGCAGTTGGTGTGTGAATATCTGGAGTCGTAGGTCTTCATAAGATCCACTGGGAGCACCATATATGATATCCTGAGGTCTGGTGACATGGATTTGGAGAAGGTTCCCAGATATATAGTGTGGTCATTGTTATCGATGGATTGCAGGGATGGGATCGGTCTGCTTTGGTATCTGAGTTCACTGTCGTAATCGTCCTCGATTATATAACTTCCTGACTGGACAGCCCATTCTATGAGCTCCAGCCTCTTGCTTATAGGCAGTATGCTTCCCATAGGAAACTGGTGGGATGGCGTTACATACAGCAGAGTGTCCCTGAGACGCTGGATGTGTTCTATGGACACACCGTCGTCCTCAAGCGGTATTGGAATGATCCTGAAAGGACTCTGGCTGACGATCTCCCATGTTCCGTTGTAGCCAGGGTCCTCCATGGCAAATGAATAGTCTGACGGACTGAATATATGGGTGATTATGTCTATGGATCTCTGGTGGCCGCTTGTTAGGATGATCTGCTCCGGAGTGCAGTTTACACCTCTGGACATGTACAGATATTCGGTGATAAGACTGCGGAGGGTGTAGCTTCCCTGTGACATCTGGTAGGATGCGGTGTCAGCCATGGATATCATGTCCCATGCGCTCATAAGGCATTTGCGCCATGCCCTTGAGTGGTAGCAGTTGTAGTCCAGATTGCCGTAGCTGAATGTGTAGTCAAATGTCTTTCCTGACTGTCTGGAAGAATGCTGTATACTATGGCTTTGACTTGGCTTTTTGTCCGGAGAAAATGCAGTGATGTTCTCAACGTAGTAGCCGGAGCCTGTCACTGAGCTTATATATCCTTCAAGTTCAAGCTGGTTGTAAGCAGATACTACTGTGTTGCGGCTCAGCTTATGTTCTGCAGCAAGCTGTCTTGTGGCTGGGAGCTTTTCTCCTGCAGCATAGTGCTCGTTAAGTATCTCGGATTTCATCTGTTCATATAATTGTTCGTATAGAGACTTACCGGAGGTCTTATCTATTGATATCATTTTCGTGTTCCTTTCTTGCATGTTATCAGCGTTAAAAATACGTTGTATCATTGGATATTTGCGTATGACTTGATTTGTTCATATTCCAATACTGCAAATTGGCACTATAAAAATACTTTAAATTGGAGCTTTAGAAAGAACCAATCCGGTGCTATTATACAAGAGTCATAACGAGTAAGCAATAAGAAGAAGTCATCGGGAAATGTCTGGCGGCACTAATTATAGTAGCTTTGTATAAATAATATTACAAAATATGCTGTGAACCTTGCAAAAATATTTGAATGAGTATAAAATAAGGCGGATAGAGCGAAAAAATGCAAATTCGAATATGATTTGGAGGATTACGATGGAAAAGACATTAGACAAGATCGTTGCATTGGCAAAGAGCAGAGGATTTGTTTATCCAGGTTCAGAGATTTACGGTGGTCTCGCAAATACATGGGACTATGGTAATCTCGGAGTTGAACTCAAGAACAACGTTAAGAGAGCATGGTGGAAGAAATTCATCCAGGAGAACCCTTACAATGTAGGAGTTGACTGTGCTATCCTTATGAACCCACAGACATGGGTTGCTTCAGGCCACCTTGGGGGATTTGCTGATCCTCTTATGGATTGCAAAGAGTGTCATGAGAGATTCCGTGCAGATAAACTTATAGAGGATTTTATGGCTGAGAACGGAGTTGTTCCAGAGGGCGCAGTAGACGGATGGAGCAACGAGCAGATGGAAGAGTACGTTGAGAAGAACAATATCTGCTGTCCAACATGTGGTAAGCACAACTTCACAGGTATCAGACAGTTCAACCTTATGTTCAAGACATTCCAGGGTGTAACTGAGGATGCCAAGAACACTGTATACCTCAGACCAGAGACAGCACAGGGTATATTTGTCAACTTCAAGAATGTACAGAGAACTTCAAGAAAGAAGGTTCCATTTGGAATTGGCCAGATAGGAAAGTCATTCAGAAATGAGATAACACCTGGTAACTTCACATTCAGAACAAGAGAGTTCGAGCAGATGGAGCTTGAGTTCTTCTGTAAGCCGGGTACAGATATGGAGTGGTTTGAGTACTGGAGAAGCTTCTGTATCAACTGGCTCAAGGATCTCGGAATCAAGGATGATGAGATGAGAGCCCGTGACCATTCACCTGAGGAGCTGTGTTTCTATTCCAAGGGAACAACTGATATCGAGTATTTATTCCCATTTGGATGGGGTGAGCTCTGGGGAATCGCTGACAGAACAGATTACGACCTGACACAGCACCAGAACACATCAGGAGAGTCCATGGAGTACTTCGATGACGAGACAAAGGAGAAGTACATTCCATATGTAATCGAGCCATCACTTGGTGCTGACCGTGTTACACTGGCATTCCTGTGCGCTGCATATGATGAGGAGAACATCGGAACAGAGGAGAAGCCTGATGTTCGTACAGTGCTTCACTTCCACCCACAGCTTGCACCAGTCAAGATTGGCGTGCTTCCGCTTTCAAAGAAGCTCAACGAGGGTGCAGAGAAGATCTATGCAGAGCTTTCAAAGTACTACAACTGTGAGTTTGATGACAGAGGAAATATCGGAAAGAGATACAGAAGACAGGATGAGATAGGAACTCCTTTCTGTGTAACATATGATTTCGATTCAGTAGAGGATGGTGCTGTTACAGTACGTGACAGAGATACCATGGAGCAGGAGAGAGTCAAGATTGAAGATCTGAAGGCTTACTTTGAGAAGAAATTTGAATATTAATTGATGGTGTGACCGGAGATGATACGGGACACTGAATTTACAGGAGGCATTAAGATGCATAGTAAAGAGTTATTTTCAGAATACGAGGCAAATGTAAGATCATACAGCAGAAGTTTCCCAGAGATATTCACAAAGGCCAAGGGAGCCAAGATGTATGACGAGAATGGTAAGGAGTATATAGACTTCTTCGCAGGAGCAGGCGCACTGAACTATGGTCATAACAATGATTATATAAAGGAGAAGGTTATCGATTACATCCAGAGTGATGGAATCATGCATTCTCTTGACATGATGACAGCACCAAAGGCTGAATTCATTGAGTTTTTTGAGAAAAAGGTTCTTGAGCCTAGAGGACTTGATTACAAGATCATGTTCGCAGGCCCTACAGGAACAAATGCAGTTGAGTCACTCTTAAAGCTTGCACGTAAGGTCAAGAAGAGAGAGATGATCTGGGCGTACATGGGATGCTTCCATGGTATGACTCTCGGTTCAATATCACTTACAAGCGATGCTGCAAGCCGTGCAGGAGCAGGTGTTGGACTTGACAACGTATACCACATTCCAGCTCCTTACATGTTCCCGGAGCTTGATACGATCAAGTTCATGCAGACACTTCTTGATGACGATCACTCAGGTGTTGAGAAGCCTGCAGCAATCTTTATCGAGACAGTACAGGCAGATGGTGGTGTAAATGTATTCTCAGTAGAGTACCTCAAGGCACTCCGTGAGTTCTGTGATAAGAACGACATCCTTATGGTTGTTGATGACGTACAGGTTGGCTGTGCAAGAACTGGTACATTCTTCTCATTTGAGAGAGCAGGAATCAAGCCTGATATGTTCTCACTTTCAAAGTCGATCGGCGGA
>USSH01000265.1 GCA_900557435.1 uncultured Coprococcus sp.
TAAAAAACCCCCTAAATTCGCTTATTTAACGCATTTGTGCCACTCTATTGACTTTGATTTTCCAGTAATGTATCGTGTGACCTACCAGCTGGAATACGAATTCTAAGGAGATTTTTATTTGACATCTTTTAATAACAATAACACACATAGTGAGATGATATTTGACCGTGCTTTCAAGAAAATATTAACCCTCTCATCAAAGGCCGTGACCAATATGATAAATGGTCTTTTTAACACAAACTACGATCCTGATACAACGACCATCAGTTACCACTGGACTGAACACCAAGCCGACAGCACCCTCAAGACCACTCTTGCGGACACTATCCTGATACTAAACAGCAAATACGCATATCACATGGAAGCTCAGATTACTGAAGATCAAGAGATAATATTCCGTGTATTTTCTTACGGATACGGCTATGCAGATGTCAACAAAGAAGCCATACCGGCGGGCGATACAACTCAGCCCAATTTTGTCCTTCTTTTTCCAAATCCCTGCATAATATTTCTTGGTGACGTCTCATCCAAAGTGCCAGACAAATATAATCTGCAGCTTGATTTTGGGGATCAAGAAATCTACACCTACACTGTGCCAACGGTGAAGCTTGCCGATATCAGTGCGCAGGAACTGAACAACAGAAAGATGGTGATACTCATACCTTTTCACCTTTTAAAGCTCAGAAAACTCATGGCAAAAAACAGATCTCATGACACTATCTGTTCGTTGAAAAAGCTCGTTGAGACTGATATACTTGGCAGTATAGAAACTAACCAGCAGCTAGGAAATATAACTCCTTCTGATGCTCATCAGCTCATATCGCTGACGAAGAAATTATATTCCTATCTGTATGAAACCTATACAGAAAGTGAGGAGGTACATGATATGATCGATCAGTCCCTAGAGCTTGAATCTGATGAACTTGTATTAAAGATGCAGGCGTTGGAGGAGAAACTTAAAGAATTAAACATCAAAACCGCCGAAGTAGACGCAGCAAATGCCAAGTTAGAAACTACTCGAGCTAAACTAGGCGCTACTCAGGCTGAACTGGACTCTACTCAGAACAAACTAGGTGCGACTCAGGCTGAACTGGACTCTGCTCAGAACAAGTTAGGCGCGACTCAGGCTGAACTGGACTCTACTCAGAACAAGTTAGGCGCGACTCAGGCTGAACTGGACTCTACTCAGGCTAAACTCAGCAACGCCGAATCAGAAATTGCACGACTCAAAAAGGAGCTTGAGCAGGCAAAGAGATAGCACTGTCTTTGTATGTTGCTCCGCACAATTAAAACGACTGCCTTGGTGGCATGTGATTATCTATTATTGAAAACCACACACCATCAAGGCAGCCGCTTATTTTATATTATTCTATTTCCCAAGATAAAATTTCTTTGACCTTTTATGATATACGATCACTCCGGTCAGTGCACCGATCACCGCTGCCACAATAAACCATGCCCATGTCGGCACGTCTTTGATATTGTAGCATCTGATGTTGATCCACATCTGATTGATATCCTTGGTGGCATCCTCATCGAAATACTCCATGACCGCACTTCTCTCTATGGCGTCCTGTGACGGATACTGAGCCCCAAGCTGTCTGTCGACCTGTTCCGCAGGAGCTCTGAGCACGTAGTCAGGATCTGAGTTGTCCCCTGTGAAGAAATATCCAAGTGGATAATCAACAACATCCTCCTCGTCATCCTCTGCACCATAAGTGTAATCCAGATAAGAATATACCGTATCGTCATCCCCACCTGCTATGACTGAGGTATAACCAATGTAATACATGTTGCGGACTGCATTGTCAGGTCTTGACACGAAGTTGATAAACGCCTCGGCCGCCTGCTTTCTGTCAGCGTCACCGTCTATTCCATTTTTCAGCATAACCCAGCCGTCAAAGTACAGATTTGTACACTCTTCAGGAACCGCAAAGTCAAGCTGCACACCGTCTTCTTCCGCCTGGTCCATGGCATAAACTGCGTCTCCTGACCACTGGTAATTCGCAACGACCTTGCCGGTTATCATGTCTGCCTTGCCGCTGTCAGTCTCAAATGAATACACATTGTCCTTTATATCCTGAAGCAGATCCTGTGACTTTGCTATCGTCTCAGGACTGACATCGTTCATGATATCCTTGAGCTGCTCTGAGTAATCCTCCTGAGCCCTGAATTCAGGGTCCATCAGCTTATCCCTCTGCAGTGCTCCAACCGCAGCGAAGTAGGAATCTCTGACATTGTCTTTTATGGTGATCTGTTTTGCAAACTTAGGGTTGTTGAGGACTGTCCATGTTCCCGCCTCGTCAGCGGTCATCTTCTCCGGATTGTACAGAATTCCCGTAATTCCAAACATGAAGCCAGCCGCATATTTACTCCAGGGCTCACCATTTATCTCATGCGTTTCAAATGTATCTCTGATATATGGTGAAACGCCATTTATATAATAATTCTTGTTGTTGCTCTCATCGAAAAAGCCGTCGGACAAAGGCTCAAGCTTGTTCTCAGACATAAGCTTCATGATCATGTACTCCGAAGGACATACAAGATCATACACATCGCCGAGAGTCAGCATATTATAGAGATCCTCATTGGTACCGAAGCATGAGTACTGAACATTCACCTTCACGCCATAATTCTCGTAATACCAGTTCTCGAAATCCTCCACCATGGAATTCTCACCAAATATAGTTGTTCCATTGTCCAGTTCCATGGCTTCGTCTTCATCCCAACCACCCTCGTCAATGTACTCTTCCCAGCTGCACACTCTGAGAGTGACCTCTTTTGCAGTATCAGATGCACCTTTGTTCTTGGCGGACGCCGCATCATTTGCTGAACTTGCAACTGACTGAGAGTCATCTGCCGAAGCTCCCGTATCCTCCGCTGCCATTACCGGCAGCATCTGTCCGGCAAGCAATGAAACAGCCATGACTGCTGCCGCCAGCTTTCTGGAAATCGAACGTCCAAAACATCTATGTCTCATCATCGCTCCACCTCCTTCTTTCTTCCGGTCACATTCATAGCCACAACGATTATGACAACCAGTGCAAATATGACTGTTGAGAGCGCCCACAGGGCTGTCTTAACTTCCGTCTGTGAACCCTTTGTCGCATTTACAACGTAAGTACTTATGGTGTCAAATGTCGCAGGCTTGGTGTATGTCGCAATGAAGTAATCATCAAGTGACAGCGTAACTGCCAGGGCAAATCCTGAGATAATACCCGGAAGTATCTGAGGTATCACTACCTTTGTGAGTCCCTGGAAAGGTGTAGCTCCCAGATCTAACGCAGCCTCATACAGACTGCTGTCCATCTGCTTGAGCTTTGGCACCACTGACAGATATACGAAAGGTGCCGACAAAACCACATGGCCGATGACAAGTGGAACATAGCTGTCCTTGCTCATACCAAATGCAACTATGAGCAGTATACATATAGAGAAACCTGTCACAACATCTGCATTTACAACAGGCACCTCATTCATGGCATTTATCGATGCTGAAGCCCATTTCTTTGAGTAAAATGCACCTATAGCACCGAGTGTTCCGAGAATGGTTGCTATCAGTGCTGAACCTGCAGCCAGAAGCACAGTTCCAACGATCATTGACCTCAGCTCGTCCTTGGTGAACAGAGTTACATAATTGTGGAGTGACCATCCGTGAATGCTTCCGATATTTGCCGATGTCGTGAAGCTGTAAACAGCCAGTATCAATA
>USSH01000266.1 GCA_900557435.1 uncultured Coprococcus sp.
GTCCCACTTGGCATCAAAGAACTTCTCTATCGTCGCATAGAACTTCACATACATATTGATCCCACTGTCTGCAAATTCATCTATATAGAACAGAATCTGCTCATCCGGAAGATAACCATCCACATCCTTAATGGTCTCAATGGTAACCCTCTTGACCTTCTCCATATCAGAATCATACGCAACAGAAAATGGTATATCCACCCTCCTCATATCATGCTCTGTCACATTCACAAGGGATGTGTTGGATATGTTGCCATTCGGTATGACGACTGATTTGTTGTCGAAAGTTATCAGCCTTGTATAGAATATGTCTATGGACACGACTGTTCCTTCGCAGTGGGTATTGTTCTCCACAATATAGTCACCGACCCTGAATGGTTTTAATATGAGAATCAACAGGCCGCCCGCCAGATTCGACAGACTTCCCTGAAGTGCAAGTCCGAGGGTAACCCCCGCTGTGCCTAGTATAGTTATAAATGAAGTGATCTGAAATCCCACTATGCTCGCCGCTGTGAGCACTATGAGCACATTCAGGATGATCTTGACTGCCGATATGAAAAATCCGGCAACGCTCGGATCAAGCTTTGACTTCTCGAAGCTTTTCCTAAGTATCCTAAGCAGCAGCTTCACCAGTTTAAAACATACTACCATAAATATAACTGCCACAACTATGCTGCCAAGTTTTGACATACACCAGTCAGTCAATTTCTGAATGTACTGTCCTATAATACTTACCTGATCCGTAGCTTCTTTCACAGCATCATCCACCACATTCTCTGTTGTGGCTGCTGCTGCCATATAGACCAAAGTATCATGAAATGCCATCAATTCGAGCCTCCTAATCTGTCTGTTATGTCTGCGTTATTCACGCTTACTGCCTGCTGCCTACACGTGCAAATACCGCAAATGACAATGCCGGTGCAGCCACCTTTACCACTCCATCCTCAGCGGTACGGTAACCTTTATTATTATTTCCCTCGCCGCCAAACTTCTGATTATCGCTTGAGAAAACCTCCCTATACTTTCCTCCCGAAAAAACAGGCAATTCATATTCTTCAACATCCTTAAGTCCAAAATTGCACACTATATACAGTGAGTCATCCGAAGCATTTGATGTCTGTTCTGCCTGGCTCAAACCACGTCTTGCAAATGACATGACCTGCCCTGACTCGTTAAACTCTACATCCCCGGCTCCAGATCCATGGAGAACCTCTCTTGTATCATAAAGCTTGTTTATCTCTTTTATATATTTCTGAAAATAACTGTTGGCATCGAATTCAAGTACAGACCAATCTATAGGGCTCCTGCCATCAAAGCTGCCAAAACCGCCGAGTTCCTGTCCCATGAATGTAAGTTTTCTGCCAGGCAGTGTCATCACAAGTCCAAACAAAACCCTGAGGTCAGCATATTTGTCCTCATATCCACCAGGCATCTTGGCTGCATAGCTGCCTCTCTGCCCCGCTAC
Organism: uncultured Coprococcus sp.; assembly: GCA_900557435.1. Taxonomy (GTDB): domain Bacteria; phylum Bacillota; class Clostridia; order Lachnospirales; family Lachnospiraceae; genus Coprococcus. The sequence goes on from USSH01000266.1 coordinate 1,466, forward strand.
CTCATCATGGCTGAGTGCCCAGACAGACTTTTCATTCTCGTTAAAAGTTACACCACATGTATAATCCTTAAAACTTCCCCTGGAGGCAGGCGGAATCATCATATAATCCGTCACTCTCGTGACAGCCTCCGTGTTCCATCCAAGGTCAACCAATACATCTGAATACTTATCACATGTGACCTTTCTGAATTCATTTACAACTTCCTGATCTTCCAGTCTGATTCCATCCAGATGATAGGTATCTATCCAATACGACAGACAATCTATATCATCCACAGTCACCATGTCCATGATCACACCAATACCTTTGCTGTGAAGATGGTCTACCATCGCCATGAAATCAACCGGCGTTCCATATCGTGATGTAGGCGCAAACATTCCTATAGTATCGTATCCCCAGCCATTGTCATCGCCATACTCCATAAGCGGCATAAACTGAATATAGTTATACCCCATATTTTTCGCATATGCAGCTATATCTTTGCCAAATTCCGCATATGTGAGTCTGCCCTCATCTGCGATGGATTTCCATGTAGGCATATGAACCTCATATATATTTACAGCTCCAGTATTCTTCCTGCTGTTCATATACGCGGCATCGCTCCATTTATATTCCAGCTCAGTCAGTATCGAGGCATTCCCCGGTGCCACCTCATAGGCAACTGCATACGGATCTGCAAATATGTCTATGTTGCCATCTCTATATAATGCCTCAAACTTGTATCTCGTATCCGCAAGATCACCCGGAATGAAAAGTTCATATATATCAGTGTAGTCAATTCTCCTCATAGGATTGACTCTGCCATCCCAGTTGTTGAAATCGCCAACCACACTCACGCGGACTGCTCCCGGCATATTCATACAGAATGATACACCCGAAACGCCATCCACCTCTGTCTTTCTTGCACCAAACAGCTCCTTGACATGAAATCCCGACTCTATATCATCTTCACCTTCCACTACCTTCATAACCATAGACAGATCTACACTGCATTCAAATGAATACGGATCATACACTGTCTTTGTCTCATCTTCTTCCCCAGACTCACCCCATATCTTTCTTGTCACCTTAAGTCTGTAGGAAAATGGTTCTCTATCTGTAATCTTTACAGAAAAGAATCCTTGCGTCCCAATCTCCTGCATCGGATACTCTTGTTCTCCATCAACCACAGCTACTGCACTGGCCCCAGGCAAGTATGCATTTACATAGCAATCCCTCAGGCATGGGTGCATTCCAAGAATGTGGTGCGGATTACCATGGGTAGCTCTGGTTATAGACGCTACTTCATCCGACTTTAATACAAATATGTTCATATATCCTTCTCCTGTCTGTTGAACTATCTTCCATCAATGGCATGTATAAAAATACCACTTCTGAGCTTAGGCTCAAACCATGTGGACTTAGGCGGCATGAGGAGTCCGGCATCCGCAATGTCGAACAGTTCTGTAATGGATGTCGGATACATTGAAAATGCAACTGCCATGCCTCCATCCACAAGTCTCTCAAGTTCTGAAAGTCCTCTGATTCCGCCTATAAATTTTATTCTCTGATCCGTTCTTGGGTCCTGTATACCGAGAATCGGGGCAAGAATGTTATCCTGAAGCACCGACACATCCAGTCTTCCAACCACATCATCCGGCACCACACCATCCTTGACATCTAATTTGTACCAGCTGCCATCAATGTACATTCCAACCTGTCCCTTAATCTGCGGATCAACAGGAATGTCACTTGCTGTTACATTGAACACTTTTGATATTCTGTCCATAAAGTCTTCCCTGCTAAGTCCATTCAGGTCATTTACAGCTCGATTATATGGCATGATCATGAGCTGATCATGAGGAAAAAGCACAGAAAGGAAATAGTTGAATTCTTCATCCCCTGTATATCCCGGATTCTTCTCCCTCATATGGATACCTGCTTTGACAGCTGATGCAGCTCTGTGATGACCGTCAGCGATATATATATCATTTACATTTTCGAAAGCACCCTTGATCGTGTCTATGTCATTCTGTTCATCTATAATCCATACATTATGTGTGATTCCGTCCGGAGATGTAAATCCATATAATTTTTCTCCGTCCTTGACCCTGTCTATAACCGCGTTAACCTTGTCTATCGATCTGTATGCAAGGAATATCGGACCTGTCTGAGCCCCACACGCCTCTACGTGTTTTATTCTGTCTATCTCTTTGTCCTCACGGGTATTCTCGTGCTTCTTTA
>USSH01000267.1 GCA_900557435.1 uncultured Coprococcus sp.
ACTTCATCTTTGAGTATGCTCCATCACCCGTGATCATGAATACAGCCTCCTTGAAGCCTCCTATACCATTCTCATTGACACTCATAAGTTCAACCTTCCATTTGAACTGATCAACATATTTCTGATACATTCTATAGATCTCATATGCGAAAAGAGCTGCCTCATCTCCACCTGCGCCCGCACGTATCTCCACGATAACGTTCTTAGAATCATTAGGATCCTTTGGAAGCAGCAAAATCTTAAGCTCTTGTTCTATTGTCTCAAGTCTTGACTTGGCGTCATTCATCTCTTCCTTTGCCATCTCGCGGAGTTCTTCATCACTCTCCTCCTCAAGTATCTCAAGGCTGTCCTCTATCGTTGTTTTAGCATCTTTATATTCTTTATATTTATCAACTATCGGAACGAGGTCACTCTGCTCTTTCATCAGCTTTCTGAATTTATTCTGGTCAGTGACCACATCCGGATCTGTCAGCTGGTTGTTGATCGTATCAAGCTTGTCTACCAATTCTTCTAATCTGTCAAACATAAATTTACCTCTCTTTATTATTCTTCATATAATCCAAGTATAACAATCGCATATCTCTCGTTCACCTATGTGCATCTCTATATCTCGCATATACCACTCTGTCATTTCTACACAGATCCTGCACCACATGAACATCATCGTAACCTGACTCTACAAAGAGGTGCTGTACATCTTCTGCCTGATCATTGCCAATCTCGAATACAACATATCCTTCATCCTTTATATATTCTCTCGCCTTATCAGCTATTATTCTATAAAAATACAACCCATCTTCCATTCCGTCAAGAGCAAGCCTCGGCTCATTATCCCTGACTTCAGGCATGAGTGTGTCTATAACATCACTCCTGATATATGGAGGATTCGACATTATGAAATCGAACTGCCCCTCAACATTATCAAACATATCTGTCCTGAGTACATTAAACCGTGTTGAATCACCGCACAATTTTGATATATTTTTCTTTGTAACCTCGATGGCATCATCAGATATATCTGCCAGTGTCACTGTGCTGTCCGGTTTAAAAAGTCCATAGGATATCCCTATACACCCGGTTCCACAGCACATATCAAGCACATTCAACTGTTCTCCCGCCGTTTCGGAGAGTTTAAGAGCCGTCTCCACCAACGTCTCGGTATCCTGCCTCGGTATGAGTACGTTATCAGCAGTATAAAAATCGAATCCCATGAAGTTCTGAATCCCGGTTATATACTGAAGCGGCACTCTTCTGCATCTCTTCTCTATCAGAGTGATATAATCATGCTCAACGTCCGATGAGATATCCATGTCTCTGTCAAAAAGCATATCAGTCCGGCTCATTCCAGACAAATGCTGCCATAACAGATCAGAGTCTATATCTGCATCCGGCACACCATGATCCTCCAACATAGCCTGTCCGCGTTTTAAAAGTTCATACAATTTCATAAAAATTACTCAATCTTTCCCTCATGCATAGCTTTCTGGTATTCACGCCAGTCTATAACTCCCTCTACAGATGCAATGGCCACCTCTATCATATCAAGATCCGGTTCCCTAGTCGTGAGTCTCTGCACCCATTTTCCGGGAGCAGACAGGACATTTGCAATCCACGAATCACTTTTTCCCGCAAACATTATAAACTCATATGATAATCCTGCTATAACAGGGATCAAAAGGAGTCTTATGAGCATTCTCAGCCACGCAGAGTGTGCATCTATAAACATAAAGACAATAATACTTATTATCATCACAATGAACAGGAAGCTCGTTCCGCATCTCTTATGATATCTTGAATATTTCTTCACATTCTCCGGTGTGAGCGGCACGCCAGCTTCAAAACAGTTTATCGTCTTATGTTCAGCGCCATGATACATGAATACACGCTGTATATCTTTCATAAGTGAAATAGCAGCAACATATCCTAAGAATATGGCAAGCCTGACCACACCCTCTATAACTGACATGAGTATTCTGTTATCAATCACACGATCGATAAGTTCACCTATAAATGCCGGGAGCATCATAAACAGTGCAATGGCAAATATCAGTGAAAACGCCACCGTGCCATACATCATCAGATCATCAGATTTCTTCTGCTGTTCCGGGGTCTTTTCTTTTTTGCCTGACCTGTCGTTTTTTGATTCACCAGCTTTACCTGTGCCGGATTTCTTATCTGCATCTTCTTCCTCGTCATAAAATGAAGCCGAATACATAAGCGTCTTGACACCTATCACCATAGATTCGATAAAATTGACAACGCCTCTTATTATCGGCACTCTGAAGAATGCGCTTTTCGAACCAATAGACACATAATCTACTACATTTACTTCTATTTCCTGATCCGGTTTTCTGACTGCCACTGCATATTTGTCGCCATTCTTCATCATGACGCCTTCCATGACAGCCTGACCGCCTATTTTCACTCTTTTCACTTAATTCTCCTATAAAGTAAAAAACAGCTTGAGATTATTAAAAAATAACCTCAAGCTGTCATAATTGTATTAGTTGGCCTGAACGCCATACTTCTTGTTAAACATATCAATTCTACCACGAGCTTTGATTGCTTTCTGCTGACCTGTGTAGAATGAATGACACTTTGAGCAAATTTCTACGTGAATCTCTTCTTTTGTTGAACCTGTAACGAACTCGTTACCACAGTTACATACAACCTTTGCCTGATAGTAATCTGGATGTATTCCTTTACGCATTTTTTTCACCTCTTTACATATATTTTTATATATGAGAACAGGCATAAAGCCAGGGTTCTTCATAACACAACTTCTGTATTCTAACATAGTGCCTGTAACAATGCAAGTTATTTTTTCTCATTTTTTGTGTTTTTTGAGAAATTATCATATACCGGTATCCACACTGTATATGATCACTTTCTGAACAGCATCTGTCTTACATAATGAATGAATTCTGTATTGTTGCGGGTCCTTACGAACAGCTTTCTTATATCCTCAAGGACATCCTCTGACTTGTTGCCCATAAGTTCCTTGTGTATAGCTGTCACAATCTCTTGTTCCTCCCTGGTGAGCAGCAGATCGTCTCTTCTTGTTCCGGACTTGGCTATATCTATAGCAGGGAATATCCTCTTCTCCGATAGCTTTCTGTCAAGTACAAGCTCCATATTACCAGTTCCCTTGAACTCCTCAAACACAACATCATCCATCTTGCTTCCTGTGTCAACAAGAGCTGTGGCAAGAATAGTAAGGCTTCCGCCTTCTCTCATATTTCTCGCAGCTCCAAAGAAACGCTTAGGCATATGTAACGCAGCCGGATCCAGACCGCCTGACAGAGTTCTTCAACTAGGAGCAACTGTAAGATTGTATGCTCTGGCAAGACGGGTGATGCTATCCAACAGGATAACGACATCCTTCTTGGACTCCACAAGTCTCTTGGCACGTTCTATGACCATCTCCGACACTCTTTTATGGTGCTCTGGCAGCTCGTCAAATGTAGAGTATATTACCTCCACATTCGGGCCCTCTATGGACTCTCTTATATCCGTAACCTCCTCAGGACGCTCGTCTATGAGCAGAACAAGAAGATGCATATCGTTGTAGCTCGTACTGATCTTCTTCGCTATCTGCTTGAGCAGAGTCGTCTTTCCTGTCTTAGGAGGTGACACGATCATACCTCTCTGACCCTTACCTATAGGTGCAAGAAGATTG
>USSH01000268.1 GCA_900557435.1 uncultured Coprococcus sp.
GCACCGGAAACTATGACCATATCCGAGTTGGAGTTGGTTGCTATCCATAATATAAGCCAGCTGAACCTTTGTTCCACATCCGTCCGTTCCAGACAGAAGTATAGGCTCTTCCATATCTTTGATCTTAGCAAGGCTGAAGGCACCTGCGAATCCACCAATTCCACCAAGCACCTCAGGTCTCATGGTAGTTTTGATATGTTTCTTCATAAGCTCCACTGACTTGTATCCTGCTTCAATATCTACTCCGGCATTCTTGTAATCCAATTTCTTTTCCTCCTATTTGTCCGTTATGAACTATATCTGCTACAGACGGCGGACAACTTCTATACTCTTTTGTTCAATAACTCTTTATGAATAAAGACTCTCATCCACTGTCCAATTTCAAATATTCCAATAAATTATAGATTATATCTGATGCTTTGTAAAGGAAGATTATCTTTTTGATATTCAGTTGACACATTTATCCAAATATGTCCCCTACACCACCCTTTTTTCATAAAAAATTGCCAATAACAATAGGTTGTGATATAATCGCAATAGGCTGTATTCAATTATATTTAAAGGAGCACATACATGACAAACAACAGACTAAACATAGGAATATTTACATGCCATATAGATAATGATTATGCGGTTGAGGTGTGCAAAGGTGCAGAATTTGCTGCCAAAGAACTGGACTGCAATCTCATTATCTTTCCCGGAATGTTTCTAAATGCTTCTTTCAACGATCCAGCCAACCAGCTGTATGATTATCAATACAATTCTATTTTTTACTATGCCAACCCAGAATGTCTTGACGCACTCATAGTTTCCGTTGGAGCAATCTCATCATTTTTATCAGAGAAAGATCTAAGCGCATTTCTCTCACATTTTGAGGGAATCCCAATCCTGACCCTGGAAGAAAAGATTGACGGATATCCGTGTATCATGACTGATAATTCAGGGGGGATGAGAGTTGCCGTAGAGCATCTCATTCAGAAGCATAACCGAAAGCATATATGCTTTGTCGCAGGCAAGGAGGGCAATGCCGACAGTGCCCAGCGTCTTGGCATATATCTTGATGTGCTCGCTGAACATGGCTATAAAGCGACAGACAATATGATAGCACACGGCGATTTTTCTGAATATTGCGGAGCTGAAATCGGAGCTCTGATCGATAACAATCCCGATATGGATGCTTTAGTTTTTGCCAATGACCAGATGGCCATCGCCGGATATACTGAACTTCGGAAAAGAGGATTGCGCATAGGCGAGGATATTTCTGTGATCGGCTTTGACGATTCAACGTCATCAGTCAACATGGATCCTCCTCTCACAACCGTTAATATAAACTCCAGTGAACTCGGTTATCGCGCCGTGTATGGAGCTGCCCATTTGGCTCAAAGCGGCACAGTCAATTCCGAGATCCTGAATTCTCATTTTATAAAAAGATTGTCATGTGGCTGCAGATTATGCAGCGAAAGTGATATATACGCCAGCAACAGCAATGTCAGAAAAGGACTACTTTCACTTGAGGATGATGAAATATTAAAAATTCTTGACTGTACACTTTTTGACGAGATTAAATACTCCTTTTATGCACATAGAGTCATAGAGGCATTTAACGATATATTTTTAGACATGATAAAAGTGATGAAATGTAATGTTGCTGACGACTATGAATCCAAGTTTCTTCACCGCATTATCATAGACAAGATCAAGACACGGCTCGAATCAGATATCACTGATTTTTATCCCGTTCAAAAGATCATATATATGTTCAGGGAACTTGCTTCTATATGTGCCAGCTGTGATCTGAGTCCGGCAAAAAGGCTTGAATTCAACAATTTAAATGCTGTGATAACCAACGCTCTTTCTCTGTTTCTTTCAAACAGCTTGTACAGAAAGATGCAGGAAAACAGGATGCTTGGGTGGTCATCCATCTATATCACCAGAGATACTCTTACCTACGGAGATGATCTTGACAAGACTTACTCTTCTATTTTGAATAAACTTAAAGCGCTCAATTACAACGGTGCATATATTTATACATATGATGATGAGATAAAGATAACAGATTCAGGAAGCTGGACAGTTCCGAGATCATTGTTCCTGCAGGCATACTACAACCCTAACAATACACAGGTTTTGTTCGGCGAATCAAGAAGGATTCCGTCCACCGAGATTTTCGATAATGAGTACACCTACTATGAGCAGCGATTTACATCTGTGATCGTGCCTATCTTTACAAACGAAGATCATCACGGTTTGTTCATATGCAATACAGATGTCGCCGACTTCAGCACTATATATTCAACCAGTCTACAGCTTGGAGCAGCGCTTAAGTATATGGCACTTCTCCGTGAACAGACCATAACACAGGAACAGCTAAAACTTTCTCTCAATGAGATCCACGAAAAAAATGAGCTTTTAAATCATCTGTCTACATCTGATGAGCTTACCGGTATATATAATCGTCGTGGTTTCATGGAACGTGTTGAATACTATATAAGTATTCCGTCTAATCACGGACTAAAGGCTATACTACTTTTTGCAGATATGGACTCACTCAAGGTTGTCAATGATAAATTTGGCCATAAGGATGGTGACTTTGCCCTCAAGAATATCGCCAACATTCTCTCAATGAGCTTCGGGCCGCACGATGTCATCGGTCGAATCGGTGGCGATGAATTTGTCTGCTTTGCATTTACTGATGACCCGTCCTATGTCACTCAGGTTCAGGAAAGAATCAAACAGTATTCAGCCGAACTCAACGCAACATGCGGCAAGCCATACTTCATCGAGATGAGCGTCGGCGTCACTGAATTCACCTGTGATGGTGAACAGACCATCGAGGACCTCCTATCTCAGGCTGACAGTGCCCTTTACTCTAACAAACGTTACAAGAGAATGTCCATTCTCAAGTAGCTTTTAAAAAGCAGCAATATATATATTTATTAATGTTTTACCAAAATCCGAAATATATTGAATACATAAAAATCCGACTCGGCATGGATAACCCGGATATTCACAGAATATCTTCGTGTTATCTCCATACCGAATCGGATTTTTTTAGAGTATCACAGTATCTCTTCTATTATTTTCTATCACATCTTTTATCATCTTCTATCACTGTTCCAGTGGCTCGTTAAGCTTTTCTGTTCCTGGGAGAACAAATCTTCCATTCTCAATAATCGCAGTCTCTGTGCCATCCGGATGCACTGAGTATATACCGCCTATCTCATCATACGGAATGGTTATATCTGTATGGCAGTTGAAATACGCCTTTGAGATATCCGTCTTTCTGAGAATTGAAAATTCATTATCTTTTGCAACTATCTCCTTGCCGTCTGGATTATACAATCTGTTTTCCTCACTCCAGCTGTAGCATGTGTCTCCGACTGCAAAATGAGGTCCCATCTTTTCTACAATAAGTATTGGTAATTTATATACTATATTGTATTTATTTGCCATTACATAGGCTGTTGTATTCGTTCCAATCGCACACTCTCCCATCGGAAGCGTCTCTCTGTTATATAAAAGATTCTCCTTGATAAACTTACGTCCATCCTCTTTATCTGGGAAGTTCGCACACTCATAGTCATCTACCATACCATCTTTAAAGGTAATCTTTAAATCTTT
>USSH01000269.1 GCA_900557435.1 uncultured Coprococcus sp.
ATGAATACGAATTACGAGGATGTGGACTTGAAGCTTCATATCCGTCAGATAGGTGTGTATAATCATTCGATTCTCAGAAGAGTGATGCTGACAAATGAAGAAGGTTACACACTGGAAACTCAGGATTACATGGTGGAACACAATGTACTTACTATCAAGGCTCCGAAGATGAGTGCGATGGTGCTTGTTCGTGCCTGATGGCTGAAAGCCAAAGATATAGGACATAAAAATATAAAAGCAATATAAAGCAGCATAAAAGAATAAACGTATAAATATAAAAAAAGTTCCTTTGGACAAATGATGTTATTGAAAGAGTCGTTTGCCGGGGAGCTTTTTTATTTGCAGGAGTAATTCTTGTATAGAAACCGGACTTACTTTGTCCGTGTTATCATCTTCATCTGCAGCGAGCTGAATTCTATGTTTGCACATGACCTTGTAACGATCTAAGAAACGCGATTCAGGAAACAGATAGATTAAACTACAGGTTGAGTGAAAAATATAGGGAGATAGGGTATATTGGACAAAATAGTATTGTAAAGAAGGAGGCAGATAGAATATGAGAGTATTGCTTTTGCTTAGGGGATCTGCCGGTTGTGGTAAATCTACATGGATCGAGCAGAATGGATTAAAACCATACACACTTTCAGCGGACGACATCAGACTGCTTTGTCAGAGTCCGGTGCTGCAGGTGGATGGTACGAGAGGAATCAGTCAGAACAATGATGGTGCGGTGTGGAAGACATTGTTCAGTCTTCTTGAGATCCGCATGCAGAAGGGCGAATTTACGGTGATAGATGCCACGAATTCCAAGACTTCGGAGATGAACAGATACAAGAACATGTGTGAGACATACAGATATAGAATGTATTGTGTTGATTTTACAGATATTCCGATAGATGAGGTGAAGAGAAGGAATGCCGGGAGGGAGGAGTTCAAGAGGGTACCAGATGACGTTATTGACAAGATGTACTCCCGGTTCGCCACACAGAAGATCCCTTCGGGGATCACGGTCATAAAGCCGGATGAGCTTGACAGCATCTGGATGAAGAAGAGGGATTTTTCCCAGTATAAGAGGATCCATCACATCGGGGACGTTCACGGATGCTATACAGTGCTGATGAAGTATCTGGATGACAATGGCGGTATAAAGGATGACGAGTTCTATATATTTACAGGTGATTATATCGACAGAGGCGTGGAGAATGCGGAGGTCGTAAAATTCCTGATATCTATCAGGGACAGGAAGAATGTTCTCATGCTTGAGGGCAATCACGAGAGATGGCTGTGGCTGTGGGCAAATGACTGCACCGGCAGGTCGAAGGAGTTTGAGCTGGTGACGAGACCGATTCTTGACGCTTCCGGAATCGACAAGAAGGAGGTGCGGAATCTTTACAGAAGGTTTGGACAGTGTGCTTACTATAGCTACGGTGATAATGTATATCTGGTGACCCATGCGGGACTCAGTGTGATTCCCGACAATCTCACATTTGTGGCAACTGATCAGATGATACATGGAGTCGGAGCTTACAATGATTTCGAGAAGATCGCAGAGACATTCTACGAGAATATGCCGGCGAATTACTATCAGATCCATGGACACAGGAACACCAAGCTGCTCCCGGTACGGGTGAACGACAGAGTGTTCAACCTTGAGGGCAGAGTCGAGTATGGCGGAGACCTCAGATGCGTTCAAGTGGATGCTGATGGAATCCATGAGGTGGAGATCCACAATGATGTGTTCAAGGCACCTGAGATACAGGAGGAGCAGACCGTTACTACAAGCTCTGTTGCAGATGTGATCATCTCCTTGCGGGGGAACAGGTACATACAGGAGAAGACATTTGGCAATATTTCGTCATTTAACTTCACGAGCAAGGCTTTTAATGACAGGGTGCGGGATGAGCAGACTACAAAAGCAAGGGGCTTGTACATCGACACATTCAAGGGGAGAGTCGCAGCGAGGGCGTATGACAAGTTCTTTAATATCAATGAGCGCCCTGAGACAAAGTTTGATATGCTGCAGAATAAGCTGCAGTTTCCGGTGACCGCCTATGTCAAGGAGAACGGTTTCCTGGGACTTGTGAGCTATGATGAGTACAACGACGATCTGTTGATAGCGAGCAAGTCCACCATAGAGGGACCATTTGCCGGCTGGCTGAAGGATATGATATATGAGAAGGTGACACCGGAGAATATTGAGAAGATGAAGCGGTTTGCAAAGGACAACAACGTGACATTTGTATTTGAGTGTGTTGATATGAAGCATGATCCGCACATCATAGAGTACCTGGAGAGCAATCTGTATCTGCTTGATATAGTTTATAATCAGATGAACTATGCAAAGTACGATTACGATGCAATGTGCGATACAGCCCACCAGCTTGGCCTTACACCGAAGGAGAAGGCACGTGAGCTTGCAACCTGGCAGGATTTCTACGACTGGTACTATGAGATCATGGAGGATGGTTATGAGTATAACGGCAGAGTCATAGAGGGATTCGTCATCGAGGACAGCACCGGATATATGACAAAGCTTAAGCTTGCATATTATAATTTCTGGAAGTTTATGAGGACAATATCCCATGAGGCGATCAGAAACGGATATATCAAGAGGACTTCAGCACTCACCACCCCTCTTGCAAATGAGTACTATGCGTGGGTGAGAAAGCTTCACGATACAGAGGATCCCGCAAATGTTCCGCGGGATATATGCACGCTTAGAAGATGGTTTTATAATGACATGAAGCAGGCGGAAGGCGATAGCCTGATATAGGAGATCATAGGAGATAACACGTTGAAACGAGTAGGAACGAGAGGTGATATTGTATGATATTTTATACGTCCGATCTTCATTTTGGACATGCAAATGCTATAAAATTCGATGAGAGACCATTTGCAGATGTGGATGATATGACTACCGGAATGATACATAACTGGAACAGCCGGGTTGGAAAGAATGATACAGTATATATTCTAGGGGATTTCTGCTTTAAATTGAAAGATCCAGAGCCGATACTTGCAAGACTTAAAGGACACAAGCGCCTCATCCTTGGCAATCACGACCAGGTAATAATGGGAAGTGAGAAGCTGCAGTCCTACTTCGACGATATACAGAAGATGGATTACATTAGTGACAGAGGCAAGCTGATAGTCATGTGTCACTTCCCGATAGCTGAGTGGAACAAGAAGAACAGGGGCGCATATCACTTCTATGGACATATCCACAAGAGCAGCCCGGAAGTGTACAGATTCATGACCAGCCAGGGCCGAGCCTACAACGCCGGCTGCATGCTCAACAACTACATGCCATGCACCGCCGACGAGGTCATCCGAAATAACGAGATATATCAGCAGACAATTCAGTCGTTATGATCTGCGGATAAATAATAAGTGGTAGAAAGATATGGGTGATCTGCAACTTGAAATTTTAAGAAATGTCATACAGAATAATTTAAAACCAATAAAAACAGCCCATAGGTGCTAACGAAAAAGTAGATTACCTCCAGGGAATAGAATAAAAAGCCGGTGTAGCAGTGTCAGAAATCGGTAGCGCAGACTTTCCTGTTTCAGCATTTTCTTGCTAAGTCGCAGACCTCAACGCC
>USSH01000270.1 GCA_900557435.1 uncultured Coprococcus sp.
TCAAGCCAAGCTTTTTTAAAACGCTTATATTGTATTCCATATGTACTCGGATTGCAACAATTTTTTTAAAGCTGTGAATTAAATAAACTCTTTATCTTATAGATGATATCATCACTGTCCGCATTTATCGATGCAGCCTCGTTTATCCCCGACAGCTTTGCAAGCTCGCCTGTATCAGCATCACCACCGTAACCGATAGTATAAACCGGTATATTCGAAGTTCTAAGCGCACTTGTTATCTCGTCCATGGAGAATCCGATATTCGCATATCCATCGCTGAGAAGGAATAACATACATTTTGCATCCGGGTGCTGCTCCTTTGCCTCCGTTATCATCTTCATAGCTGTAACTACCGCATCATATGACGCTGTTCCCCCCGACGCAATAAGGTTGTTCACAGCCCCCTGAAAATACGATCTCTGATTGAGGTCAAACTGTGCTATAGGCACTTCTATGGTAACTGAACTTGAATAGCTAACCAAACCTACATAGTTATTGTCATTAATGTACTGAGCACCATTTGTCAGACTGTTCTTGAGCTGATTCATCGGATCTCCATCCATGGAGCCGCTGCAGTCAGCCACAAATACAGCTATGATATCCCTGCCATTATCCTTTGTCTTCTTATATGTTTTAAGTCCCTGTGTCACCAGAGCCCCCGAGAACTCATCAGATGACTTATAGTCATCATTTGCATTGAAGCCCTTCTTGGTGGCTATCTTCTGCATGTCATCGCTCTTGCAGTACTTCACAACAAGATCTACAGCCTCAAGTTCAGCATCAGTCTTGCCGGCCTTGTTGCATAAGTATGCCGGATTGTCGTGCCTTACACCGAACGCTATGAAATCATACATCGATGTCAGATTCTTGTCATTTATATATGCCTGATATTCTGAGAGCATGGCATCAAGTGTTCCATTTGATGCACTGTCTCTCATCTGCTGTGTCGTATATGCAACATATGGTATATTCTCGTTGAACTTGGTGAAATTCTCCTCACCGCCCTGAAGCAGTGTCAACAGAAGATTAAGACCTGTGGCACTGGTCTGCGGATTGGTGTATCCCATCGTTATCTTATTGTCCTGAACTGCCTTTATAACTTCATCCGCAGTGGTATAACCGCTGTCTTTCTTTACAAGAATGCCGGCTGTATTACCCACAAGCCTGTCCGTATAAAGCTCCAGATTGCCATTGTTTGATATCGCATACTCGCCAAACAGTGTGTTGCTTGGTGTGTAGAGATCCGGGAGATATTTGCCTGATATGATATAGTCTGCTGCTGTTCCAGACGGCACTGAACGCACACTCATGGACACACTCTTGCCGCCAGAGGTCTTCACATCAGAAGAGTTAAACTTGCCGGCAACATCTATAAGCCATGAATCGTTGTCGCTGCCCGCTTTCTCACCAGATGTAAATATCTCCACGTCGATATCGCCGTTTCCTTGTACAGCCAGAGGATACTTGTCTATATCCGGAAGCTCCTCATACAGATCAGGTGTGTCAAGCGTAACCGTGCCCTTAACAGGTGTCGCGTTGCTTACATCCACCTTATTGTATAACTCATCCAGTGTCATATCACTCTTTGATGTCGACCAGTCATCTTCGCCGCCTGTCATGCTTCCGGCTTTCTTGGCAACCACACCTACGATTATCGCTATCATTGCCACTATCACCAGCACTCCCACTGCTACTATCCCTTTTGTCCTCTTATCCATCTTGTCCTCCTTTTACTCCCTTATACTTTTTGTGACTCTTGTTTCATATTGTTCATGCACTCTATGACATCATCCACATATTTCATATCCAGCGTGCTGAGATTGGTATCTATATCTACCAGTTTCTCAACCAATATATTAAACTTTCTGACCAGCTCATCTCCCTGTCTACACAGGTTATCCAGATATACAGGCTGTGGTCTGGTATAGTAATCATAAGTCTGTATGAATCCTATGGCACTGTCCATATTGCTCTGTGCCTGTTCTTTTATATCTTCATACAGATTTCTTACACCACTGCCTTCTTCCACATTCTCCTGAAAATATTCCTCCCTGGACATTATACTCTCATACTGTCTGTTAAGTCTTTCTATCTGTGCGTCAAACAAATGTCCTTTTGCGCTGTCCTTCAGTTTTTCTGTGGAACGCCGCCCCTTTAGTATATGTACATTAGCAGCGATCGTAAACACAAGCCATATTATGCTCAGTGTTATTCCAACTGCCATACCCGCCATGCTGTCAGCAAGTATAAACATAACAATTGCCAACACAAACATAATCAAACTTATGACATTGACAACTATCAATCCCATCACTTTATCCTCCTATCATACGGCATCCGCGGATATATCGGGTTCTACCGTCTCATCCAATGCCTTAAGTCTTTGTTCTGCATGTTCCGTCACCATAAGCCCTGCAAAATCTGCAAACTTTTTGTTCGCCATTCTGATCAGCATAACCGCAAAATCTCTGTCGGCCTGCTCTGCACAGGCAAGCAGCTCATGGTAATCCATCGGCTCATCATCATAGATCTGCTTGGCAACAGTCTGTGGAACAACCACAAATGTTATTGATGAATGTACTCTGTCTGCTATATATATCTCAGCTTTATCCGCAAATTCTGCAAATTCATCCGCCTGAATATCAAACCCTGAACCAACAAGCAGATCATATATTCTCTGCCTGTCTTTCACCAAGCTCTCCATGTAGAAATATCCCCAGGCTAGCAGCAGACCCATGAGCCCATCGGATATATTAAAATTCAGTATACACCCATATCCCTCGTCACTGTCAGTCAGCACCTTGTATATACAGTCCACTATGTCCTCATCGCTCAAGCCACTGTATTTGTACGCCTGCTCAACTCCGTTCTGTGATATCAGAACAGTTTCTACATTGCCCCTCTGAGCCTTCGTCCTGCTCACATTCTCAACCGGTCTTGCTGATATCTTAAATGTTCTGAGTGCCTTCACAGCCTCATCAATATTCCTCTTTCCGACAAGCGTCGCCTCAAACCGGTCTGTGTCAGAACGTGCTGAATTGACATTTCTATATACTCTGCGTATAGATATATTATTTCTCTTCATTATAGCTTTGATGAAGCTGACATCATCATTACGTCCATTCAGATATCTCAGAAGTTCAGATTTGATCTTTTTGATATAATCAAGTTCGTATCCCATACTCATAATATCATTTTCAGAATACCATTTCTTCTCGAGATACTTATAATTCTCAGGATCTTTACAGGCGTCCTGCATTGCTTTCATTACGTGCGGAGCCGGCTTGAAATCCGGTGTCCCCACAGAAAGATTATACACTTTTCTTCCCTCTTTGATCAGTTCCTCTTTTTTTTCATTCAGCGTGGCAAAAATCCCGGTCTTAAATCCATTCACCATCTCCGAAAACTGTATCTTACTCACATTCATTCCTCCCAGGTATTTATTCAATTCACATAGCCATAGGCTTCATTATAACATAATTCAGGGAAGAATAGTCACTTTTTCCTAATTAATTCCTGTCGTGCTTTTCTCCTTATTCTGGAAACGTATGACTTCATCAGCGGCGATGGCTGGCATGGTTGTCGGTGCAGTGGTTGTCT
>USSH01000271.1 GCA_900557435.1 uncultured Coprococcus sp.
CTCGTCCACGAGCCACGAAAAGAAACTCCGCAGCGTGTTGATGTGCGCCTGCACCGAGTTATCCATCAAATGCCGCTCGTCGACGAGATACGCGAGATACTCGCGCAGGTCGTCGGTTGTAATCGCCTGCACCGGCTTGCTGCACTGCGTCATGAACATCTTGAGCCGCTCCCGATAACCCTTGATCGTCTTCGGGCGGCAGCCGTCGATGCGCTTTGCGGCGAGGAACGCCTCCACCCGGCGCGGCAGATTGCTGCGGTCGTACACCTGCGCAGTCTGCACATCATACTCGCGCATGATCTTGATGATCTCACGCGCGCACTCCGGCATCAAAGCCGTCAGCTTTGCAATCAAATCGATTTTTGCGGTCATAAAAATCACTCCTTTGTGTGCTTGGTTAAATCCTGCTCAGCCCATGTTAAGAACTTGTCGTTTGCATCGATCACCTTCTGCATTGCAGTGTGTCCTGGAGCGCCGATGGTGTTACGCTTCTGTACACATTCCTCCATGCTGATTGCTGTATATATGTCATCCTCAAAGACAGGGCAGATAGCCTTGTACTCGTCGAGACTGAGCTGGTCGAGGGAGATATTCTCCTCTATGCACTTGAGAACGAGCTGTCCAACAATACCGTGTGCATCACGGAAAGGAACACCGTGATTTACAAGGTAATCAGCAGCGTCTGTTGCGTTGGTGAATCCGTTCTTGGCTGATGCTTCCATTCGAGGCTTGTTGACTGTCATGGTAGCGATCATGCCTGTGAACAGTGCGAGACATCCCTTTACAGTGTCTATCGCGTCAAATGTAAGCTCCTTATCCTCCTGCATATCCTTGTTGTATGCGAGAGGTATTCCCTTCATGGTAGTGAGAAGGGATGTGAGAGCGCCGTATACTCTGCCTGTCTTACCTCTTACGAGCTCGGCTATATCCGGGTTCTTCTTCTGAGGCATGATGGAGCTTCCTGTGCTGTATGAATCATCAAGCTCAACAAACTGATATTCATTTGAGTTCCAGATGATGATCTCCTCGGAGAAACGTGAGAGATGCATCATGATGGTAGACATGGCAGACAGAAGCTCTATGCAGTAATCTCTGTCGGCAACTGAATCCATGCTGTTGAGGGTTGGTCCGTAGAAGTCCAGCAGAGAAGCGGTGAGCTCTCTGTCAAGCGGATATGTGGTTCCTGCGAGGGCACCTGATCCGAGAGGACAGTAGTTCATTCTGTCGTATATATCGTTCATTCTGTCGTAGTCGCGCTTGAACATCTCCATGTATGCTCCAAAGTGGTGAGCCAGAGTTATTGGCTGTGCCTTCTGAAGATGTGTGAATCCAGGCATATATGTGTCGATGTGCTCCTTCATAAGCCCGTGAAGAGTAGTCAAAAGCTTGTATATAAGCTCTTTGAGCTCAACGATCTCATCTCTTACATAGAGTTTCATGTCCAGTGCAACCTGGTCGTTTCTGCTTCGTCCCGTGTGGAGCTTCTTGCCCACATCGCCGATCCTGTCGATGAGATTTGCCTCGACAAAGCTGTGGATATCTTCATATTCTGAAGTGATCTGCAGAGAACCGTTCTCAACGTCGTTCAGTATGCCCTTAAGTCCCGCTATGATCTGATCTCTTTCCTCATCTGTGAGAATCCCGGATGAAGCGAGCATGGTTACATGCGCGATACTTCCGCGGATATCCTGTCTGTAGAATTTCTGATCAAATGAAATAGATGCGTTAAAGTTATATACTAATTTGTCTGTTTCTTTTGTGAAGCGTCCGCCCCAGAGCTGAGCCATATTAAATCCTCTTTTCTGTTATTTTTTTGTTTTAGGTTGAAAACTGAGTAAATTATAAGGTAGTTTTCAAACAACGTACATTTTACAACATAAAAGTGTGCATATCAACACAAATAAGGTTTATTTACAGGTACAAGAAATACGTGGTTGGTGCTTGCGGCACAAAAGTACAGATGATAAAATATACAGGCGGATTGCCGTGGTATAACAAATATGGAGGATTGACAGGGAGTTTGGGTACAAAAAAGAAGATTCTTGGATTTATAAGTATTGTTGTTGTTCTCTCACTGATGATGGTGGGAGTGCGGTGGCTGTTCTTCAATGTGATCAAGAGTGGTCAGATGCTTGATGGACTTGTGGAGTTCCGTGCAGCCGTTGTTCAGGATATGGAGGACGGAGACGCGTCAGGCATATATTATGTGAGGAATGTGGCAAAGAGTGATGTGCACAACATCAACAAATATATAGATTCTGCATACGGATCCGTGGATACCTACAGGATAATAATTGAGACGGGCAGATATCTGGCAATACAGCTCAACTATGAACTGTCGGATAATTATTATGCTGTCAGGAAATATATAGAAGGAACGGATATCCCGGAGGACAACATAAGGGCGAAGCAGATATATGAGGCGATCGACAGTTTTATAAATGACAACATTTCAGATGGCATGAGCGACTTTGACAAGGAGATCGCCGTGCATGATTATATAGTAGAAAACTGTGTTTATGGATATCCTGACAATAATGATGATGCATATACGGCGTATGGAGCGCTGGTGATGCATCAGAGCGTGTGCGACGGATATGCGGAGGCATTCTTTATAATCATGTCATGCCTGGGCGTCAAATGTGACATAGTTGTCGGAAGCACTGAGGAAGGACTTCATGCATGGAATCAGATAGAGCTCGGCGGAGAGTGGTATAATGTGGATCTGACATGGGATGACTCACTGCCGGATATGGGCAGCTATCTGAAGCACACCTATGTGAATGTAGATGACAGCACACTGGAACTGACTCACTCATGGGAAAAGCAATTCTACAGAGAGTGTGCCGACACAGCGTATAATTTCTATAAAAAGAGATTTTATACCTATGATTCGTTCGATGAGTATAAAAAAGGCATAAGAATACAGATGGGCGGCAGCAATGTGCTGGAAGCCGCTATATATACAGATGACGAAACATTTGACTTGTCATTTCTGTACAATTATGGCAATATAAGGTCTATAAATTATGTTGTGGAAGATATGGGCGATTACAAAGTTGTCGTTGTATATCTCAATATGAAGTGATAAAAAACATAATGGCGCGGAGGTGCGATATGCGAAAAAGAGAGTTTATGGATGAGCTGAAGAAGGCTCTTGATGGAAATGTCTCGACGCAGACATATTATGATACGATAAATTATTATGAGGATTATTTTAAGAAACAGAAGGAAGCAGGCAAGTCAGAGGAGGAGATATGTTCATCTCTGGGATCTGCAAGACTGATCGCCAAGACAATAATTGACACAGAAGGACAGGGAGCAAGCGGAAGATATTATGATTCAGAGTCCTCCTCGTATGAAGAGAGCTACACAACCCGCAAAGCCGGCGGTAGCAGTCAGAAGGGCTGGCATGTCAATGTGGATGATGAGGGTAACACAAGCTTTGCATATGGCAGACTGGATTTTAGTTCCACCCTTGGAAAAATTCTGCTTGCGATAATCGCAGTTCTGGTGTTGGCACTTGTCATTGGGATCATTGCCGGTGTGGTATGGCTTGGATTCAAGATAGTATGGTATATAGTGATACCAGTGGTT
>USSH01000272.1 GCA_900557435.1 uncultured Coprococcus sp.
CGAGACTTATATGTGATGTGTATAAGCCAGATGGAACACCTTTCGAGGGAGATCCTAGATATGTGCTTAAGAGAGCACTGGCAGATGCCAAGGAGATGGGATACGAGATGAACGTTGGCCCTGAGTGCGAGTTTTTCCTCTTCCAGACAGATGAGAATGGCATGCCTACTACAAATACATACGAGAGAGCAAGCTATTTTGATCTCGGCCCACTGGATTTTGGTGAGAATGCAAGAAGAGATATGGTACTCACTCTTGAGCAGATGGGATTTGAGATCGAGGCATCCCATCACGAGGTTGCTCCTGCACAGCACGAGATAGATTTCAAGTACGGAGAGGCGCTTAAGACAGCCGACAACATCGAGACATTCAAGCTCGTTGTCAAGACTATCGCCAAGAGACATGGTCTCTGTGCAACATTTATGCCAAAGCCAAAGTACGGTGTATGCGGCTCAGGTATGCATATGAATATGTCACTCCAGAAGGATGGAAAGAATATATTTGCAGATGAGAACGACAAGCTTGGTCTCAGTCAGGAGGCATATTGGTTCATCGCAGGTATCATGGAGCATATGAAAGAGATGACAGCCATCACAAACCCACTTGTAAATTCCTACAAGAGACTTGTTCCTGGTTACGAGGCTCCAATCTACATCGCATGGTCAGCAAAGAACAGAAGCCCACTCATCAGAATACCAAGTGCAAGAGGCGCTGGTACAAGAGTGGAGCTTAGATGTCCGGATCCAACTGCCAATCCATATCTTGCGATGGCAGTATGCCTTAAGGCTGGTCTTGATGGAATCAAACGTCAGCTTCCTGTTCCACCAAGTGTTGATACCAATATATTCAACCTCACAGCAGAGGAAAAGAAGGAACGCCATATCCATAGCCTTCCGGCAAACCTCAGAGAGGCTACACTTGCAATGAGCGAGAGCGAGTTCATGAGAGATGCTGTCGGTGACCATATCTTTGAGAGATATACAAATGCCAAGATGGACGAGTGGAATGAATATACAAGACAGGTTACAGACTGGGAGATTTCAAATTATCTTTACAAAGTCTGATCATTTACAATTCTAAAAAGTGATGAGTGGTATAGGTAAGCGGTTCAGGGAATTGCTTACCTATATATTTGAAGAGATATAGGCACACGATTGAGAGGACACGGATTTGGTAAATGTAATAGTGGTGTTTCCAAAAATAGAAGAGGCAAAAAGCGTTAAGAACCTGCTCGTCCGCAATGGTATAAGTGTAGCAAAGGTGTGTACAACTGGTTCACAGGCAGCCCAGGCAGCGGACGCTTGTGATGATGGAGTTATAATATGTGGATACAAATTCTCTGATATGATGTACACTGATTTGGAGAGTTATATCCCGAAGTATTTTGAGATGATAGTTCTAAGCAGTCGAAAGAACTACGAGGAAGTTCGGGACAGCGGTGTGGTATGCCTGTCTATGCCTGTCAAATCGATGGACTTTGTAAATACTGTATCTCTTACGATAGAGAATCTGTTGTGGGAGAGAAAAAAACGCAAGTCGCAGCCGAAGGAACGAACAGAAGAAGAAAAGAAAATTATCAAGGCAGCGAAGCTCAAACTTATGAATGATTATGAATACGATGAGCAAGGGGCCCACAGATATCTGCAGAAAAAAAGTATGGATCATGGAATCAATATAGTTGAGATGGCATATATGGTATTAAACAACACCGATTCATTCTGATGGCTTTGTAGTTGTATAGAGAGTCGCAGATTGAAAAAAATATATAAGACTAAATTTTGGAGGCTCTTAATGCATTTCACGAAGATGGAAGGTCTTGGTAATGACTATGTGTACGTGAATTGTTTTGAGGAGAAAGTGTATGATCCACAGCACCTGGCAAGGCTGATAAGCGACAGGCATCGCGGTGTGGGAAGTGATGGTCTTATCCTTATAGGTCCCTCTGACAAAGCGGATTTCAGCATGTTTGTCTACAATTCGGATGGCAGTGCTGCTGAGATGTGTGGCAACGGGATAAGATGCGCAGGCAAATATGTATATGACAACCATATGACGGATCGCAGAGATATTGCGATAGAGACTCTCGCCGGAGTGAAACATCTCCGTTACATATCTGGTGACGACGAACAGTGTAGTATTATGGTTGACATGGGCGAACCAAAGATCGGGTGCGAAATGTTCACTATAACAGCGGCATCTTCAGCAGAACACATAGAAGAAACTATATGTGTGTCTGGAGAAAATATATCGTTCGTTCGGGTATCCATGGGAAATCCCCACGCGGTGGTGTGGACAGATGAGATCAGGACAGATGAGATCAGGATGCGTGCTGGTGATGTAGCCAGGATAGGTTCTGCGATGGAAAGACATGAGGCATTTCCAGCCGGAACAAATGTGGAGTTTGTCAAAGTACTGGGACGTGACCTGATACAGATGCGTGTATGGGAACGCGGATCGGGCGAGACCTTGGCGTGTGGTACAGGTGCCTGCGCTGCGGCTGCTGCGTGTATGGCACGGGGGTATACAGGCGATGAGGTCACCGTACGTCTTGCCGGTGGTGAACTAAGCATAAAATATGACAGAAAAAAAGATACAATATATATGACGGGACCGGCAAGAACTGTGTTTTACGGCCACGTTGATATAAAATTACAGGAGGAATAACATGTTTAAGGCAAATGAAAACTATTTAAAACTTCCGGGAAGTTATCTCTTCTCAACAGTTGGAAGAAAACAGAGAGAGTACAGTGCAGCTCACCCGGACAAGAAGGTTATCAGACTTAGTATAGGTGATGTTACTCAGCCACTTGCACCTGCTATCATTGAGAGACTTCATAAGGCTGTAGATGAGATGGCTGTGGCAGAGACATTCAAGGGCTATGCTCCGGATCTCGGTTACGAGTTCCTTAGAAATACAATAGCAAAGAATGATTATGCTGACAGAGGTGTGGATATATCAGCTGATGAGATATTTGTGAGCGATGGAGCAAAGAGCGACTCAGCAAATATCCAGGAGATATTTACAGCCGACAGCAAGATTGCAGTGTGTGATCCGGTGTACCCTGTGTATGTAGACTCAAATGTAATGGCAGGAAGAACGGGCACATATGACAAGGATACAGAGCTTTGGAGTGATGTTATCTATATGCCATGTCTGGCTGACAACAACTTTGCACCAGAGCTTCCGAAGAAGACCCCGGATATCATATATCTGTGTTTCCCGAACAATCCTACAGGTGCAACCATCAAGAAGTCACAGCTTCAGGAGTGGGTTGATTATGCCAACAAAGTTGGTGCGGTTATCATATATGATGCTGCATATGAGGCATATATCAGCGAGGAAGATGTTCCACATACAATATATGAGTGCGAGGGTGCCAGAACATGCGCCATAGAGCTCAAGAGTTTTTCAAAGAACGCAGGATTTACAGGTACACGTCTTGGATATGCGGTGGTTCCAAAGGATCTCAAGGATGCAGACGGAGTGTCCATGCACAGTCTCTGGGCAAGAAGACATGGAACCAAGTTCAACGGTGCACCGTACATTGTTCAGGCAGCAGGTGATGCTGTATATTCAGATGA
>USSH01000273.1 GCA_900557435.1 uncultured Coprococcus sp.
GAGAACCTCCGGTAAGGTTATATTCGAGACAGATGATCTGGTGATAGGATATAGTAAGGAAAAACCGCTCTCCAAGCCGATGAACCTCCGAATGGAACGAGGCGACAAGATAGCCATCACAGGTACAAATGGTATTGGTAAGACGACGTTCCTCAAGAGTGTGCTGGGGCTTATCCCTGCCATATCAGGCAAGGCGCAGCTTGGAGATTATCTTCATATCGGATATTTTGAGCAGGAGGTAAAAGCGAGTGAGAACACCTGCCTTCAGGAGATATGGGAGGAATTCCCGGGCTATACCCAATATGAAGTGCGCGCGGCTCTCGCAAAGTGCGGACTCACCACCAAGCATATAGAGAGCAAGGTGAAGGTTCTCTCAGGCGGAGAACAGGCAAAGGTGAGACTGTGTAAACTGATCAACTCTGATACAAATGTACTTTTGCTTGATGAGCCGACTAACCATCTGGATGTGGATGCCAAGGATGAGCTGAAACGCGCTCTCTCTGAGTACAAGGGCTCGATACTTCTCGTGTGTCATGAGCCGGAATTCTACGATGGACTTGTGACGGATGTGTGGAATCTGGAGCAGTATACATTATTACAGTAGATGATTAGGCGTGGGAATCAATTTAAGATAAGAAGATGGAGATGCTGAATGGATATACTTGAAAGCTTAAAGAATAAACTGCTTGTAGCAGATGGCGCGTTTGGAACATGTTATGTTGCAATGCATGGTGAGCAGGGGACGGTTGCCCCTGAACTTGCAAATATACGTCATCCTGAGCGTGTGCTTGAGATACATAAGGAGTACGTGAAGGCTGGAGCCGGACTTATAAGGACCAATACATTTGCCGCAAATACAGCAAGTTTGGATGCGGATATGGATTATGTGATCGCAAATGTGCGATCGGCCGTGAAACTTGCCAGACAGGCTGCGGCGGATGCAGATGCTGACGATAAAGTCTGCATAGCCGGCGACATAGGACCGATTCCGGGAGATGCGGGACTCGGTCTTGCTGAGAGAGTCAGACAGTATAAGGTGCTCGGTGAGACGATGCAGGACATGGGAGTGGATATCATCTGGTTTGAAACGTTCCCGGAATTCAATGTGCTTGAGCCGGTTGTTAAGTACTTGAAAGAGCGGAAGGACACACCGATCATGGTATCGTTCTGTGTGAATCAGTTCGGATACAGCAATGGAGGATTTTCAGCCAGGGCACTTTTGACACAGGCTGCAGATGATCCGAACGTTGATTGTGTGGGATTTAACTGTGGAGTGGGACCGTATCATATGCTCCAGCTGCTCAGAAAACTGGACATCGATTGTGGAAAGCCGATATCTGTCATGCCGAATGCCGGATATCCGAAGTTTACGCAGAGCAGACTGGTGTTCAATGACAATAAAGAAGGATTTATAGACAAGATACAGGATATAGCTGCACTTGGAATAGATATAATAGGTGGCTGCTGTGGAACAAATCCTGAATATATAAAGCAGATCACTGCTCGGGTGGAGACAGGAGGGATAGTCAGAACAGCCAAAATGCATGTAGAAAAACAGCAGTCTGACAGTACCTCAAAGGACAATTTCCTCAAAGGCCGTCTTGATGGAGAAGCTGTGACCTCGGAAAATACAGGCGCACACAAGCTGATCGCGGTCGAGCTTGCCCCTCCGGTGGATGACAATGACCAGAAACTGCTTGATGCAGCCCATATACTTAAGCAGTCACATGTGGATGTGGTGACATTTCCTGATTCACCATCGGGAAGAACCAGAGCGGATTCCATACTCATGGCTGAGAAAGTCTATAAGGAGACGGGGCTTCGGGTTATGCCACATTTGTGCTGTAGAGATAAAAACGCTATAGCTATAAGGGGAAGTGTTCTCGGAGCACAGCTTAACGGCATAAAGGATTTTCTTGTCATAACAGGGGATCCGGTTCCGGTTATGTTCAGACAGACGACCAGAAGTGTGTTCAACTTTGACTCAGTTGGCATGATGAAGCTGCTGCAGTCGATGAATGAAGAGGTGTTCAGTGGAGATAAGATAACCTACGGCGGTGCGATCAATCAGAACAGGTTAAATACCAGATTCGAGACAGACAGGATAAAGAGAAAGATGGAGGCGGGGGCCGAGTTCTTTCTGACCCAGCCGGTATTTTCAAGGCAGCAGGCGCAGGTGCTCAGGGCGATGAAGGCTGAGACCGGTGCGACCATTCTGGTGGGTGTGATGCCACTGGTGAGCCGGAGAAATGCCCTTTTCATGAAAAATGAGATGGCGGGAATAGAGATCCCGGATGAGATCATAGAGAGATATGGCGAGAATGCGACGAGACAGGAAGGCGAAGAGTGTGGTATTCAGATAGCCAGGGAGATATTGGAGTACACTGATGATTTTGCGGATGGATATTACTTCTCGTTCCCATTTAACAGGGTGCATATGCTGGCACATATCGTTGACTAAAATGAGAGTCAAGGTTATTATGGAGTAAGTGGTGTGACTCGAGATTGCAGGAATCCGGGGCTGCGGAGATCTGGGGACGCCGGGATTGAGACCACAGAGTCATAGAGATCAGGAGCTGCAGAGATGCAGGGTGGCGTCATGATAGGCCCTGTTATACATGCAGTGGATAAAATACAGGATGCGCGGGGTGCGCAGAAAGGAACAGACATGGATTACAATAGTTTAAGTCTTAAAATGCATGAGGAACATAAGGGTAAGGTAGAGGTAGTGTCCAAGGTATCAGTAAAGAACAGAGATGATCTGAGCACAGCGTACACACCGGGCGTTGCCGAGCCTTGCAGAAAGATCCGTGACAATAAGGCTGACGTGTACAAATATACATGCAAGGGCAACATGGTTGCCGTGGTATCAGATGGAACAGCGGTTCTCGGCCTTGGAGATATAGGACCTGAGGCAGCTATACCTGTAATGGAAGGAAAATCCATACTATTCAAGGAGTTTGGTGGAGTTGACGCATTCCCTATCTGCCTTGATACAAAGGATGTGGATGAGATCGTTGAGACAGTAAAGCGTATTGCGCCTGTATTTGGAGGTATAAATCTGGAGGATATATCTGCTCCAAGATGCTTCGAGATAGAGAAAAGACTTAAGGAAGAACTTGACATTCCTGTATTCCATGATGATCAGCATGGTACAGCTATCGTTGTGTCAGCAGGACTCATCAATGCGTTAAAGCTTGTCGGTAAGCCGTTTGGCGAGGCAGAAGTAGTTATCAACGGAGCAGGTTCAGCAGGTATATCAATATGTAAGCTTCTGCTTCAGCTCGGTATAGGTAATGTGGTTCTCGTGGACAAGCAGGGTGCTCTGTGCCCTGGACAGGACTGGATGAATCCGGCACAGGCAGAGATGGCAGAGATTACAAACAAGGACAGGCAGACAGGTCCTCTTGCCGAGATAATGAAGGGTAAGGATGTATTTGTCGGAGTTTCAGCTCCAAATATCGTGACAGCAGAGATGGTTGCATCTATGGCGGTTGATCCTATAGTATTTGCCATGGCAAACCCTACACCTGAGATCATGCCTGAGGAAGCGGCAAAGGGCGGAGTGAGAGT
>USSH01000274.1 GCA_900557435.1 uncultured Coprococcus sp.
GATAAAGCAAAAGGTTCTGAAAGAAAAAAGAGGAGGGCTAGGTAATTATGGCAACACTTCTGTCATTTCGAGATGGAGTAAAGAATTTTTGTAGTAAGTATGACAGGTTTGTATCACCTTTGTGCAAGTTTATATTGGCGATTGTAATGTTTTGGTCTATAGCGCATCTTACGGGTTATAACAGCATGATGAGCAGTTTCCTCGTGGTTATTGCCGCATCATTTGTATGTGCATTTCTCTCAGAATCGCTCACACTTGCTATAGGAGGCTTGTATGCGTGTGCACAGGTTGCAAGTGCAAGTATAGAGATAGGGATAACATTTGTTATCATCTTTATAATTATGTATTGTGTTTATATCAGATTTTTCCCTAAGGCATCCTGGCTGATAATGTTCATGCCATTTTTCTACATTATCAAGTTTTCATATTTTATGCCACTGCTTGCAGGAATGCTGCTTGGAGTTACAGGTATGATACCGGCAGCTTTTGGATGTGTGTTCTATTATTTCATGAAGTACGCGGCAGATTACATGCAGCTTACATCCACAACACCGGCAGATAATGTGGTAGAGGGATACAAGTACATATTTGAACATCTTGTGCAGGATAAGACCATGCTTCTGACAATCATAGTGTTTGCTGTTGTTATAGTGCTGACATATATCATATATAGAATGTCATTTGCGTATTCATGGTATGTTGCGATCATAACTGGCGGAATTGTGGAGATAGTACTGTTCCTTGTGGGAACGCTCTCGATGGAGACTGAGATATCACTTAGTGGTGCTTTGCTTGGTTGCATATTGGCGATACTTGTTGCGATTGTGGTGCAATTCTTCAAGACGGTTGTTGATTATTCGAGTGTAGAGAATACTCAATTTGAGGATGATGAATACTATTATTATGTCAAGGCTGTGCCAAAGATCGTAAGTGATAAGCAGAAGACAGCAAAGGGGTCTTCAAGCAGACAGGACATGCCAAGAAAAAAGACTCCGTCAAATGGACAGAGAAGAAATCCTGCGTCGTCACCGAAAAGTGATTCGACAACAGGGACTACAAGATAGATTATATAGACTATTATAAATGTGTGACCTGACTTATGTTGTCAGGTCACATTGCGTATGGAAGGAGGATAAAATGGAAAAAATATCAACATTTATCTCAACATATTTTGATTGGTTTTATATTACTGTCCCTGGAACTGTTGATATAATAGAGATTCTCATTTTGTCATTCTTTATTTACAAGATCATGCTTTGGTTTAAGACCAGCAGAGCCTGGACGCTTCTTAAAGGAATAGTAATGATCTTCCTTTTTACAGCGATTGCAGCTGTTTTTCAGTTTAATACGATATTATATTTGTTGAAGAATGCTTTCAGTGTGGGAATCATAGCAGTTGTTATATTGTTTCAGCCTGAGTTCAGAAGAGGACTTGAGCAGCTCGGAAGGAAAAAGATCATTAACTACATAATAAGAGATGGAGAGGATGACGGGGTTCTGTCAGAAAAAACCATATACGAACTGGTAAAGACTGCTCAGGTATTGTCAGCAAATAGAACAGGAGCACTTATTGTAATAGAGAATGAGGTGGCACTTGGTGAGTATATAGATACCGGAATCCCAATAGATGCGGTAGTTACAAACCAGCTGCTTTTGAATATATTTGAACACAATACGCCCCTTCATGATGGTGCGGTCATCATACGAAAGAACAGGGTGGTATCGGCAACGTGTTACCTGCCTCTTTCAGCGAATGATTCTATAAACAAAGAGCTTGGAACAAGACACCGAGCCGGAATAGGAATCAGTGAAGTGTCTGACAGTATGACACTTATCGTATCAGAGGAAACCGGTTCGATATCAATCGCACAGGGAGGCGAGTTGTTCAGGAATCTTGACAGTGAAGGCGTCCGAAGACATCTGCAGACTCTGTGTAAAGAATATAGAGGAAAGAAACATTATAGATCATCGGGGGCACGTCCTATAAAGAAGCGAAGAAAAAGAGTTGTGATAGAAAACAAGAACAACGCTTCCGGAAAGGAGGCTGGTAGTGATGAGAAATAATGAAGAGCGTAAGGTTGATAGCAAAAAAAAGAAACCAAAGATATATTCTAATATCGGACTTAAGTTATTATCCGTTTTGTTGGGATTTCTTGTATGGCTGTTGGTATTGAACATAGATGATTCAGCGGTCACAAAGACTATAAGTAATATCCCGGTGACACTGATCAACACTGATGCGATAACCAGCCAGAACCAGTTGTTTACCATAACATCAGGCGAGACGGTTGATATTGTTGTTAAAGGGCGCAAGTCGCTTATCAGCAATCTGGATGCTTCGGATTTCAAAGCGACTGCAGATATGTCAAAGATATCAATAACAAACGCTGTGCCAATAACAGTGGTGGCAAACAGCAACAATATAGCGAAAAAGATAAATATAACAATTGTCGATAATGTATTGTCGGTTGAACTTGAGGCGGAAAAGGCGGTTTCTCTTCCTGTAAAGGTTGTCACTACGGGTGAAGTGGCAAATGGATATACGGCCGGCAACAGCGTTGCAGCTCCAAATCTGATCATGGTGAAGGGACCGTCAAGTGTTGTATCGAGTATAGACCGTGCGGAAGTGACGGTGAATATAACAGATGCAAAGGATGATATAACAACTAATTGTACACCGTCATTTGTGACATCTGATGGTGAGAAAGTTTCAGATGACACACTGACATACGACGAAGTATCTATTGCCGTGACTGTACCAGTATATAAGACTAAGAATATTCCAATCAAGATTACTGTTGCCGGGGAACCGGCAGATGGATACGCCGTGTCGAATGTGACATTTGTGCCAGAGACCATAGATATTGGCGGAGATGCTGCTGTCATTAAGGACATAAAGGAGCTGGAGATTAACGATGTAGATGTGAGTGGATGTACAGAAGATGTTGAGACGACACTGGATATAGCAAAATACCTTCCGGATGGTGTGGTGGTTACTAAGGAAAGTGCATATGTCAATGTCAAAGTGGCTATAGAGAAGATGGTTACAAGAAATATCACAGTTAAAACTTCGGACATCAAGCTTAGAAACAGGCAGAGTGATTACAGTTATGAAATGACTATGAAAGAGAATGGCGTTACCATAAAGGGAATATCAAGTGCAGTGTCGAAGGTGACAGCGAAGAGTTTTAACCTGTCCATTGATGCTTCTGAACTGTCATATGGTGATAACACGATTACTATGGAGATTCCTGATGGAAGCGCTTACACTGTAGAGGCTTCATGTACAGTTAATGTAAAAGTTTCAGAAACACAGCAGTAAGTGTGATTATGCAGCTGTGAATGAAAAGATATAACAGGAGGATGATATTGTGGAGAATAGTTCAAATATGGGCAACGCAGAAAACGTAAAATCAGATGATAAGATTGCAGAACTTAGAAAGATAGTATCAGAATCGGACAACATAGTATTCTTCGGAGGTGCCGGGGTGTCTACAGAGAGTGGTATTCCGGACTTTAGAAGTGTGGATGGACTGTATAATCAGAAGTACAAGTACCCACCGGAGACAATA
>USSH01000275.1 GCA_900557435.1 uncultured Coprococcus sp.
GGATTCCCACCGCCATGAGCAGGTCCTTGTTTCTCTTCGCCTCAATCTCAGCTATCAGCTCGGGCTCATCGTATTTGCCAAGCGCCGCATCCGCATATTTTCTCGCTCTGGTGTGCTTTGCACCGTCTGAAATGTATTTCGCCGCCTTGTATATGAGCTGGAAACGCTTGTCTCCCAGCTTGTCATAAACCTCGGTGAACCATGTCCTGTCAAATGCGCCATCGTTCAGCTCATCCACCTCAAGCGGTGTAAATCTCGCTATCATAGCCTTTCTCTTGTCATCAAATGACTCGTTCATGTGCGCCATGAAGTAATAGCATCCCGCGGTAAATCCATCCCATCCAAGATACTCTCCAACTATATCTATCCACTCTGGAGAATACATCGCCGCCTCTATAAGCCTGGCATCACTTATATCCGTACCTGTAAGATAGGCCTTCAAAGTCTCCGCACTGTCATTTGCATCAGGCACACACGCCTGAAGAAGATGCGACATACTGTTCTTCTTGCTGACCTTCTGACGGTTATAGTAATAACCGGTATTGAAATACGTTGATCTCTCCAGTGTCTCCTTGCCGAGGGCTGACAGTATCCTGACAAAATACTCCGCACCGAATATTCTTGTAAGCCCGTATATATATGGAGAAAATTCTGTCTCAGTGTCTCCCCTTGTGAGCTCTGCAGAAAGCACAAGCTCGGACATATCAGTGTACAGCTTCTTAGCTATATCCAGCCTTTTCTCGTCCGTCTCCGAGAACTCTCCTTCCGGACTGTGAAGAAGTATCTGCCTCACACTCCTCAGTCTTTCACGCTCCGTATATCCCCACTCATAGCCTCTGGTCTGCACCTTCCTGTTGCGCTCCGTTATAAAACGCATCACGTCAGATACACATTTGAGGCTCCTATCCAGGGAATTCCCCTCAAATGCCATCTTGTACATATAGTCTTTTGAAATCAAGCCACGACTGTATGCAGCAATATAGTTCAAGAGATCCGGAACAGACATGACATCGCCCGTATAGATCCAGTAATACGAACCTCTGTCATTTACGACATCTGAAGGTATCTTAAAATCATGGCACCTGGCAAGTGCGTAGTTGTATGGGAACAAATGCATGAAATTCTCTTCATTCTGCCTTGCCTCGTCAGAATTCTCTTTTACGTCCAATATATCGCTGTCACCATCGATCGCAAGCCACCTTGTTATTATCATGATCTGCTCATTTGTGAGCACACTTCTGTGGTATACCTTTGAATCATCACCAGATATACTGCTGCCACCTTTATTCCCGCCAAATGTATATATGAGCTCATCGTTTCTTCCAAGCAGGTAGTCTGCTGCCACAACGGCAAGCCTCCTCTTATCACTATCCGTCACATATCTTCTATACAGGAATCCGATTACAGCTCTGACAGTGGCAAAATATCCAAATGTTGGTCCTTCTTCTATATATAAATTTCCAAACATATCCAACATAAAGCTCTCGCAGTACTTCTTGAAATCCTGTTTGTCACTATTGTAGCCATTCAGATACACGTAGAGCTGCATGCACATATACGATGTCTGAATATTTTTCTCGTAGAAATCGATCCACAGGTTCTCACATATCACCTTGTTATGATCCAAATATATGTCTCTACATGCCTCACCAAGCAGGCCGATCTCTCCGTCAGCCATCTCATACTCATCATTCTTATGCTCATCCACAAATGCATCAAATTTTCTTAATATATTTATTATTTCTGAATCAGATGTCGTGTCATTCTTTTTAGGCACAATCTTTGATTTTAGTTTTGCAAATGCACCCTCGCTCTTGGCAGTCTTGCACAGATTTTCATTTGCAATTCCGCTTTCAGGGAAATACTTTTTGTACAGCTCAAGGCACTCAGCCAGATAACTCTTTTCAAATACCGGCTCATAGTCCGCATTTACATCATAAAGTCCGTATCCCTCATCTGCACCTGCCCGGTCTGCGCCGCTATCCTTGATCTCTTTTATGAGGATTTCTTCTTTTGTGCTGACCTTAGTGCTGATATCGTCAAGACGGCACACACATTTCTTGAAGAGTTTCTGCCTGTTCTCATCATTTTTGAGCTGGAGCAGCAGGTCAAGTCCCGCTGTTCTCTTCTCCTCCTTGGAATCTGCGAGAAGTCTTCCGATGAGGCTGTCCATGTCGTCACCATCAAGCTTATAAAGTATAGACAGTACAGTCTCCCTTATGTCTGACTTCTTGTACTTGAGCATGTTCTCAAGCTGTACATAATTCTCCGGCGAAAGCTTCATATCCTTAACGATCATCGCCGCCTTGTTTCTGGTATATGTCTCCTTGTCGGCAACTGCGTCCACCAGTATGGCACGCTGCCTGTCATTTGCCGGCTGCCTTATGAGGAACAGCAAAAGGATATCTCTACTGTAGGATGATGAATCTATCTCTGGGATCATAGCAGCGATTTCAGTGATCTTCTCCTCATCTCTCAGAGCGCAGGCACACATAGCCAGTCTCATGATGATGGCAGATCTGTCAAGATAAGCCACGTTCCACGGGAACACGCAAGGGGCTATCTCAAGCCTTTTCTTAGGTATGCCCGAAAGAATTCCCATGAGAATGTCATACATTTGCAGGCACTCCTCTTCACTGTCAAAGTATTTGCCAATTTCTGCATATTCCATCTTTTTTATCTTGCCGTTATATCTTTTGCCATCTTCATAAATGCATCTCACCATAGATGTTTGATAATCCGACATGAAACTTGGCATGATGACTACCATGGTATCCAGTTCATCCGAAAATTTCTTGATAAATTCCTTTGCAACTATACCGGTGTACACCTTTGACAGATTCACGGTTCTTATATAAGTGCCAAATACCATACGCTGGTGCCTGCTGCCAGTCATGGCAAGATCCAACATAATAGTGCACGCCTCACTTATATCAAAGAAACCGTAGCTCCAAAGAGCAAGGTATATCTGCATTGCGTCCTCACTGGATAGTGCCTCACGCCTTGCATTTTCATCATTTAGATATGTATCTATAAGCAGCAGCTGTTTTGTCTGTATGCGATCTATCTTACTCTCTTCATTTGCAATAAGTCCGGTCCATGTAGCAACTGCTCTCACGACCGATGAATACCTCAGAAGATCATTCTCCTTTACCACACGGAACATGGTCATGAAACTTTCAGCGGTTCCATAATCCATATTCTCACATATCGCCTGTCTAAGTCCCTCCTGGAGTTTTGCAGCTACAAGCAGTTTGCCAAGAGCCTCATGGAGTCCGGTATTGGAACTCATGAAAATTCCTCTTATAATATTTATGGTAAGTCCTGTCTGAGCACTCTCACCAAATATAATGTCCATGAAAATGTCCTCGAGCTCTTTATTGCCCCTGTCAAGCTCCGCCTGTATCCAGTACTCAGAGACAGACATATAACTATGTGAGAGGTTATCTCTGTGTAGGCAGAGAACATCATCAGGCAACTTTTCTCGGTAAAGTGAAACTATATCTGTACCATATATCCCCATATAGTGGTATTCACTCATGATATTC
>USSH01000276.1 GCA_900557435.1 uncultured Coprococcus sp.
GATCCGGACGGTCTGCCACTGGAACTGCACGAATAATCATGGGAGAGAAAAGAGAGGGATTGTGTTTTGCAGACATTTACAACAATTAAACTGATATGAAATTTCGAAAATAAAGAGATGCGTGTAAATGTCAATGAAAAAGTTTACCAGTCGCTAGCGAAAAAGTTTACCACTCCGCTAACGAAAACGTTTACCATTTGCTACTGAAAAAGTTTACCATGTCGGTCCAAATATAAGGAAAGACCCATATATAAGATGTGTCAGGAAAGAATCCCCATTAAGATGTCTTTAAAGGTTCTGAATATACGACTGGAGGTTCCAGGTGCAGGTGAACACTCTGTGAACATTTGCACTGGCACGTCTTAGGTTTTTTCGTGAAATTATTGTTTGCTGTATAGAAACGGATATAAAATGAACATATGATCAAAGATGGTGATATGGCGATATCGCTGATTGAAGTTCCAGAAGATTTGCAATTTTGATGTCTTTGACGTATAATAACAATAAAGAAAACATATACTTCTAAAAAGTATCAAAGGAGGCAGAGAGAATGGCACTGATGAATGATGTGTATAGCTATATAGAAAATAACTACAAGCCCAATGAACCAATCTTTTTGTCAGAATTGAATATTCCCGGTATGAAAGCCGTGTCTGTCCGGCAGCAGATGAAGAAGCTGACGGAATCCGGGCGGCTGAAGCGTTTTGATACTGGAATATACTATATTCCTAAGAAGTCAATGTTTCGTTCTGGTTCAAGCCTGTCAGTGGATGAAGTTATTAGAAGAAAGTATCTGGCAGACGGGGGAAAATGCTGTGGTTATGTTGGAGGGATTCTTTTTGCAAACCAACTCGGCCTGACTACTCAAGTTCCTGGAGCATATGAGATTTACACAAATAAGGCTACAACGGACTATCGAGAAACTCAACTTGCAAATCTGCGTGTGATTTTACGAAAGCCATACTGTGCGATAGACGAGAAAAATGCGGAAACGCTCCAGTTCCTGGACTTACTAAAGGAGATTGTAGATATTTCAGAAGTAGAAGGAGAAGAACTGACAAACCGTCTGATCGGCTACATGAAAAAGAAAAGCATCGGATTTGAAAGTATGAGACCGTTTTTGCCATACTATCCTGAACGGATTTATAAAAATATGTATGAGGTGGGATTATTAAATGGTGTATCTGCATGAGAATCGAGAAGAATTTACAAACGCAGTCAATCTGGCAAGTGAATATTTTCACATCCTGCCAATTATTGTAGAGAAAGATTATTATGTGACGATGATTCTACGGGAACTGTCGGAGCGTCAGGACTTTATTGTGTTCAAAGGCGGCACGTCACTTTCCAAATGTCATAAGGCAATCAAGCGTTTTTCTGAGGACATCGACATTACGATAGACTCCAAGCTGACACAGGGGCAGATGAAAAAGCTGAAGGAATCCATTAAAGCGATTGCAGAGCAGTTAGGACTGTCCATCCCGAATATTGATGACACACGCAGCAGGAGAAGCTACAACCGTTATATTCTGGAGTATCAATCTGTACTTTCAGAGCCGGATGATGCTGTCCAGACTGCTGTGCTGATGGAAACTTCATTTGCAGAAGTGTCTTTTCCGACTGTTGTTCTGCCAGTCCATAGCTATATTGGAGACATGATGGCAGAAGAAGCTCCAGAAGAACTTGAAAATTTTTGCCTGGAACCTTTTGAAATGAAGGTGCAGGGGCTTGACCGCACTTTAGCAGATAAGGTTTTTGCCATTTGTGATTACTATATGCAGAACCGGGTGAAAAAGCATTCTCGTCACATATATGATATTTACAAGTTGCTTCAGATTGTTCCACAGACGAAAGAGTTTAAGGTACTTGTAGAAGAAGTACGGGGCGTGAGAGCGATGACAAATATCTGTCCGTCTGCGCAGCCGGATGTGAACGTTCCGGAGATGTTGAATTTTCTGATAGAGAACGAAGTTTATAAAGAGGATTACGAAAATATCACGATCCGTATTCTGGAAGAAGATGTAACTTATGATGTAGCAATCGAGGCCGTCAAAAAGATTGCAGCATCGGGAATGTTTGAGTAGCATGATTGTATGAAAGAGTAGGGATAAGAGGCAATGCCATTACAAAACCTGAGGTGTCAGGTGCGAATGAACGTGTGGGAAATCTGGCGTTACGGTTGATTATGCATTTCAGGATATTGAGGATATTCCCGGGGAGCTGCCGGCAGGCAGAACTAAGCCATGGGGGACAGGACAGGCCGTGCTTGCTGCTAAAGTCGTGCTGAAGACACCATTTGTCGTGATAAATGCAGATGATTATTATGGCAAGGAAGACTTCAGACTGGTTCATGAGTATCTGGTGAACGGAGGACAGTCGTGTATGGCTGGATTCGTACTTAAGAATACATTGTCTGATAATGGTGGTGTGACCAGAGGCATTTGCAAGATGGACGATCAGAATAATCTGACAGAGGTGGTGGAGACCAAGAATATCGTCAAGACTGTGGATGGTGCAGAGACGGATGGCACAGCCATTGATACGGAGTCTCTGGTGTCCATGAACATGTGGGGATTGACGCCGGAATTCCTGGATATGTTGGAGACAGGATTTGCGGAGTTCTTTGAAACGGAGGCTCCAACTGATCCGCTTAAGGCAGAGTTCCTTATTCCTACATTCATAGGAGAGCTTCTGGATGAGAAGAAGATGACGGTTAAGGTTCTCCGGACGAATGATACCTGGTATGGTATGACGTATAAGGAGGATGTTGCGGCTGTTAAGGAGAGCTTTAAGGGGATGATTGAGGACGGTGTGTATGAGAAGAATTTGTTTGGGGATTTGTAGATAGGATGTATATATGGATGTGATGTGATATGATTGCCAGCCCGGGAGGGCTGGCAATTGGTGGTTATAGGGATATAGTACGATATAAAAATTCTTTAATATTCTATTTTAAATAAAACAGTTATACCCATGGGGAGCGTTTTCAAATAAAGGAGCTCATGTTGGGAAGGTACAATTATGTACTAGAATTGATAGATTTTATAGAGACAATATTGTATTATAATATAAGAGATACCAGTTGGGATAGACAAGAAAAACTTGTCTCCTGGTTGCGATACTCACAAGTGGTATTATGAAAGATATATAGTTTATAAATGTAGAAAGGATGCAGATATGGAAAAGTCACTTTTAGATATTTATAATAAGATTAGTATTCAGCAATATAAAACGGATATGGGATTTAAAACACTGGTGGAGGGGGTAAATGATAATTTATTCGTGATACCGGAATATCAGCGTAAATATAGATGGACCAAGGAACAGGTAGAGGAGCTAGCAGTGTCATTAATTCGTGATTTACCAATTCCTCCAATATACACTTATAGGAATAAAGATGGACAATTAGAGATCTTAGATGGTCAGCAAAGAGTAATGAGTCTATATTTTTATTATAGAGGGATGTTTTTT
Organism: uncultured Coprococcus sp.; assembly: GCA_900557435.1. Lineage (GTDB taxonomy): Bacteria > Bacillota > Clostridia > Lachnospirales > Lachnospiraceae > Coprococcus. The sequence goes on from USSH01000276.1 coordinate 3,472, forward strand.
GAGAATTCCAAGGATTCTGTTTTTGATTATAGTGACTTAGAGGTGAATAAGGCTGTAAAT
>USSH01000277.1 GCA_900557435.1 uncultured Coprococcus sp.
TCAGGTTTCCGGTCGAAGGTCACACCTTCCTCTCAGCCTGTCATACAAGCTCCCGTGTCTCTGTGCTATTGTCAGATATAACTATACGACTTGTAAATGACTATTGCAATAGAAATATATGCGGTATACAGCTTGGTTTGGCGTAAAGATTATGTAAAAATGCGGTGATGGGTAAAAAATAATAAATGTTTGGAGGCTTTTCCTTGACATCGCTATAATATGTATGTACAATTTAGTTGTTTGGCGCGCTAAAGTGTCATACAAAATCAGCAGGTTGCACAAATGCTGATTTGATTTATCTTATGGAGGACAGTGAAGTTATGAGACAGAAGAAGATTCATTACATCTATAATAAAGAGATGGAGTGTATGGATCCTGAGGAGAGAAGAAAGCTTCAGGGGGAGAGACTTAGAAAGACAGTAGAACTTGAATATGCAAATGTTCCGGCATACAGAGCCAGAATGGATGAAGCTGGGGTAAAGCCGGAGGATATAGAGACAATAGATGATATAATAAAGCTTCCGTTTACACAGAAGACAGATCTCAGGGATAATTTCCCATTTGGATTGTTTGCTGCGGACAAGAAGGACATAATCAGAATTCAGGGTTCGTCAGGAACGACAGGAAAGCCTATTGTATCAGGCTACACCCAGAATGATATAGATGTGTGGACAGAGATGGTAGCCAGAGCGATCAAGTGTGCCGGCGGCGGAGAGGATGATATCATCCAGATAGCTTACGGTTATGGATTGTTCACAGGCGGACTCGGAGCCCATCAGGGTGCGACCAAGGTTGGCGCCACAGTAGTTCCGATGTCTTCAGGCAACACCCAGAGACAGATCATGATGATGAAGGAGCTTGGTGCTACTATGCTTTGCTGTACACCTTCATATGCTACATATCTTGCAGAGACGATCAGAGAGATGGGTATTGATCCATCTGAGCTTAAGCTTAAGTCTGGATGCTTTGGCGCAGAGCCGTGGACTGAGGAGATGAGACAGCATCTTGAGGAACTCCTTGACTTTGATGCATTTGACATATATGGATTAACTGAGATAGGTGGACCTGGAGTCGCATTTGAATGCTTTGAGAAGAACGGAATGCATATCAATGAAGATCATGTTCTGGCAGAGATCATTGATCCGGTCACCGAGGAGCCACTTCCGGACGGAGTTCCAGGAGAGCTTGTATTTACAACGCTTACCAAGACCGGTACGCCGATGATCAGATACAGGACACATGATATATGTACACTGACGCATGGCACATGTGCATGTGGAAGAACAACAGTCAAGATGAGCCGTATCACAGGACGTACAGATGATATGCTTGTAATACGTGGTGTGAATGTTTTCCCAAGCCAGATAGAGTCTGTACTCCTTGGTGTCAATGAGGCATCAGCTCACTACATGCTGGTTGTCGACCGTGTGAATTCACAGGATAAGCTGACAGTTCAGGTCGAGCTTAAGGAAGATGTGGATATGAGCGATACTGCAAAGCTTGAGGCAATTGTGGCGCGTATTAAGACTGATATCAAGCAGACTCTTCTTATCAGTGCAAAGGTTGAGCTGGTTCCACCTAAGACCATCCCACGTTCAGAGGGTAAGGCAAAGAGAATCACAGACAACAGACACATAGGATTTTAATCGGTAAGATTGAGTAGTCAGATGAATCACAGGACTGAAATGTTTGAGATTAAAAGACTATAGAGAGAATAAAACAGCCGGCTTAATGGTGAGCTTTCCGGGATTGAGACTGGACATGCCGCCGTGAGCCGGCTGTTTTATCAGGCAGTGATCAGGCAGGAGTCAGGCGGGGATCAGGCAGTGATTTTGGGAGCCTTGCGCCGGCAGACACCAGCTGTGAGGCCTACCGCTGGAAAACTGGCAAAAACAGATAAAATCGCCAAATGTTGAAAAATCTTGCATTTTGACGTGTTTCCGTGTAGAATTTTCTTTGCTATGTGCACTGACAGAGAGATACTGCGTTGCAGTGGTAAAGTTGGTGCGGAGTAGATAAATTATAAAATATCATAATGGAAGGTGGATTTACTAATGAATGTTTACGAGATGATTGCGTTTATTGCGTATTTTGTCCTGGTAATCGGTGTAGGAATTTATTTCTTCTTTAAATCCAGAGGGAATGCTGGAGAGAAGGATTATTTCCTTGGCGGAAGAGATATGAACGGTCTGGTGGCTGCACTCAGCGCCGGAGCATCAGATATGAGTGCGTGGGTGCTCATGGGACTTCCTGGAGCGTTCTATGCGACCGGACTCAGCAACATGTGGATATCTGTAGGTCTGTTCATCGGAACAGCGTGTGCATGGATATTCATAGCACCGAGACTCAGAAGATTCTCGATAGCGTACAATGATTCGATCACGATACCTCAGTATCTGACCAACCGTTTTCAGTCAGACAACAAGCTTCTGCTTATCATATGTGCTGTTATATTTGTGGTTGCATATTGTATATATGCCGCATCAAGTATATCTGCATGTGGAACACTGTTCAACACAGTTATGGGAATCAATAGAAATACAGCCATGATCGGCGCAGCAGTCATCATCATCGTGTATACATTCCTCGGCGGATTCAATGCGGTGTGTTGGACGGATTTCTTCCAGGGACTGCTGATGCTTGCAGCTCTTATGATTGCACCTATCATTGCGGTCATCACCATGCAGGGCGCTGGCTTTATAGCACCAGATGTTGTCATTCCGGATAATTACTATAATGCCCTTGTAAGTGGTTCTTTTGACAAGACCAGTGTGATTAATATCATATCAGGTCTTGCGTGGGGACTTGGATACATGGGTATGCCACATATTCTTATAAGATACATTTCGATTAAGTCCGAGAAGGAGATGAAGAAGTCCAGAATAGTAGGTACATGCTGGACAGGAATCATCCTTGTCATGGCATCTGTAGTTGGTATGGTCGGCCTCAAGTATCTAGGCGGCGGACTTGCAGATAACTCACAGGTATTTATCAGACTTGTAAGAGGTGTGTTCCCAGCACTTATTGCAGGAATACTTCTCTCTGCTATCCTTGCGGCATCCATGAGCACAGCTGATTCACAGCTCCTTGCCTCATCGTCAGCATTTGCATCTGATGTGTACAAGCCTATATTCAGAAAGAATGCGTCTGACAAGGAGATGCTCTGGGCAGGAAGAATCGTGGTAATCATCATCTCAGTTGTGGCACTTGCCATAGCTATGAACCCTAATTGTGAGGGAATCATGGCACTCGTGTCAAATGCCTGGGGTGCATTTGGTTCAGCATTTGGTCCGGTCGTCCTTCTGTCACTGTACTGGAAGCGATTGAATTACAATGGAGCACTTGCTTCTATCATAGTCGGATTTGTTGTTGACATGCTCTGGTACAAGTTCCTTGCAACACCTACCGGTTTGTATGAGCTTGTTCCTGGATTTGCAGCTGCATTCATCACCGCTATCGTCGTATCATTTCTCACAAAGAAGCCTGATGACAAGGTTGTTGAGATATTCGAGCAGGCAA
>USSH01000278.1 GCA_900557435.1 uncultured Coprococcus sp.
TCATAGAGACAGGATTTATAAACAGTGATCACGACAATTACCTATATGATTACAATTTTGAGGCTATCGCATCAGCTATTGCGGATGCTGTTGAAGAGACACTCTGACAAGACAAGGACAGTCAGACAGAGATGATCCAAATAGAGTCCGGATATAATCAGGAATAAATGATGTTTTATAAAAAGGCTGTTTTGTTTTGTGGGTATGCTTCGAAAAATAATGTAAAATAATAAAAAAAGCTTCGAAAAATAATAAAAAAATATAGTTGACATTGCAATCGCAGTGTGGTAAAGTAAGCAACGATGAACTGCCGAAGACAGTAGGTGCCCACGGGCGTAAGATGTTATATCACCTACCGAGGAAAGATATCGTTAATTGACTTAACAATCTACTCTCAGGTCTTAGGGCTTTGAGAGTTTTTTTATATCTTGAAATGTGCAGTCATTAGTAAAATAAGGAGGCGCATTATGGCAAAGGTAGAGTTAAAGAAGCCAATAGTAGATGAGATCAAGGCAAATCTTGAAGGCGCTGCTACTGCAGTAGTTGTAGACTATCGTGGTCTTACAGTTGAGCAGGATACACAGCTCCGTAAGAATTTAAGAGAAGCTGGTGTTGTATACAAGGTATACAAGAACACAATGGTCAACTTCGCTATCGAGGGAACAGAGTTCGAAGGCCTTAAGGATTGTTTAGAGGGACCAACTGGTCTTGCAATCTGCAAGGAAGATGCTACAGCAGCTGCAAGAGTGCTTGCAGATTTCGCAAAGAACGCCCCAGCTCTTGAGCTTAAGGGTGGTGTTGTAGAAGGAACATTCTACGATGCAGAGGGAATCCAGGTTATCGCAAAGATCCCTTCAAGAGAGGCTCTTATTTCCAAGTTCCTTGGAAGTATTCAGTCACCTATCGCAAACTTCGCTCGTGTTATCAAGCAGATCGCAGAGCAGAAGGAAGCTTAATAGAGACTACTTGGCAGTCGGATTATTATTTAATAAGAAAGCTGACAGAAGGTCTGATGAGAAACTTGGCAAGCATTCTTGTAAAGATGCTTATAAAGTGGAAGAATGTCTATCTTATGGACAAAGGGTATCCGCATGAGACGAGAATGATGTGTGGATGCATTACAAAATAACAAATTATATTATATGGAGGAAAACATAATGACAACTCAGGAAATTATTGAAGTAATCAAAGGTTTATCAGTATTAGAGTTAAACGACTTAGTTAAGGCTTGCGAAGAGGAGTTCGGTGTATCAGCAGCAGCAGGTGTTGTAGTTGCAGCAGCAGGCGCTGACGGTGCAGCAGCAGCTGAGGAGAAGGATTCATTCGACGTAGAGCTTACAGAGGTTGGTCCTAACAAGGTTAAGGTTATCAAGGTTGTTCGTGAGCTTACAGGCTTAGGCCTTAAGGAAGCTAAGGACGCTGTTGATGGCGCACCTAAGGTTATCAAGGAAGGCGCTACTAAGGAAGAGGCTGAGGAAGCTAAGACAAAGCTCGAGGCTGAGGGCGCTAAGTGTACATTAAAGTAATCTGATTGCTTAATCGTATATTCCAAATAAACATTATTCGGTCTGGCGGTACATCCGAGTACCGTCAGACCGGTTTTTTCTATAAATATTCTATATTTAATGTCTTCGTAGATCACATATATGGGTATTAGGTCCGGTGATAATGTGCCTGGTGTGTTATGAAAGGTATAGACCATCCCCTATAAATGAATGTGTGCATGTATGTTATTCTTATAAAAAATATAAAAAAATCCAAAAACTAGTTGACAAATATTGCATTTGCTGATAGTATAGTAAACTGTCACTATTATGGGTTCGTGTGCGAACACCTCATGATAGCCTGATAAATGGCTTTGAAACACTTATATAACTTAAGGTTGTCCTAAAAGCATAAAAATAAATTCCAAGGGGTGAATGTGTCGATGGAAAAGAACAGAATTAGTCCTGTCAAGTCTGGAAAAGGCTACAGAATGAGCTATGCGAAACAGAAGGACGTCCTGGATATGCCTAACTTCATTGAGGTTCAGAAGAATTCATATAATTGGTTCTTGACTGACGGTTTGAAGGAAGCGTTCAGGGATATTTCTCCAATCACTGATTACTCTGGTCAGTATAGTCTTGAATTTGTAGATTTTCAGTTCTGCAAGAATGACTTGAAGTACAGTATCGAGGAATGTAAGGAGAGAGATGCAACATACGCAGCTCCGCTCAGAGTTAAGGTCAGACTCAGAGTGAAGGATGCTCCGGAGATGTCGGAACATGAGATCTTCATGGGTGATCTTCCACTTATGACAGAGACAGGAACATTCGTTATCAATGGTGCAGAGAGAGTTATAGTCAGCCAGTTGGTTCGTTCACCTGGTATTTACTATGATATAACTCATGATAAGGTTGGTAAGAAACTGTATGCATGTACAGTTATCCCTAACAGAGGTGCATGGCTGGAGTACGAGACGGATTCCAACGATGTATTCTATGTACGTGTTGATAGAACCAGAAAAGTACCGGTAACTGTTCTTATCCGTGCACTTGGTCTTGGAACAGATCAGGAGATCATAGATTTATTTGGCGAGGAGCCAAAGATCATGGAAAGTCTTAATAAGGATCCGGCAAAGTCATACTCAGAGGGTGTGGTTGAGCTTTACAAGAAGATCAGACCAGATGAGCCGTCTGTTGTTGAGAATGCGGAGAGCCTTATCAACGCCATGTTCTTTGATGCAAGAAGATATGATCTTGCAAAGGTTGGACGTTACAAGTTCAACAAGAAACTTGCACTCAAAGCCCGCATAGCAGGACATGTGCTGGCTGAGGATGCGATCGATCCTAGCACAGGAGAGGTTATAGCTGAGGCTGGTACGGTTGTGTCAGAAGAACTCGCTGACATGATTCAGGATGCTGCAGTTCCATATGTAATGATCCAGACTGAGGAGAGAAATGTAAAGGTTCTTTCTAATATGATGGTCAATATAGCAAATTACGTTGACTTTGACCCTGCTGAGCTGGGCATAGTTGAGCGTGTATATTATCCTGTTCTTGAAGGACTTCTTGAGGAATATGGAGACGATACAGAGAAACTCAAGGCTGCAGTTGAGAGAGATATGTCAGATCTTGTGCCAAAGCACATCACAAAGGAAGATATATTTGCATCTATCAACTACAACATTCACCTTGAGTATGGAATTGGTTTTGATGATGATATCGACCATCTGGGCAACAGACGTATCAGAGCGGTTGGAGAACTTCTTCAGAACCAGTACAGAATCGGTCTTTCAAGACTTGAAAGAGTTGTAAGAGAGAGAATGACAACACAGGATGCTGAGTCTATCACACCTCAGTCCCTTATAAATATTAAGCCTGTCACAGCTGCAGTTAAGGAGTTCTTCGGAAGTTCACAGCTGTCACAGTTTATGGATCAGAATAACCCTCTGTCAGAGCTGACTCACAAGAGAAGACTTTCAGCTCTTGGTCCAGGTGGACTTTCACGAGACAGAGCCGGATTCGAGGT
>USSH01000279.1 GCA_900557435.1 uncultured Coprococcus sp.
CATCGGACTGGATGTGCTTGTGCATGGCGAGTATGAGAGAAATGACATGGTTGAATATTTCGGCGAGGCACTTGGCGGCTTCCTGTTCACTGAGAAAGCGTGGGTGCAGTCATATGGAACAAGATGCGTGAAGCCGCCTGTGATATGGGGGGACGTATACCGCAAAAAGCCGATCACGGTTGACTGGTCCGTATATGCGCAGTCGCTCACAGACAAGATCATGAAGGGAATGCTGACCGGTCCGGTGACAATACTCAACTGGTCATTCCCAAGAGAGGATATATCGATCAAGGAATCTATATCACAGATAGCGCTTGCGATCAGAGATGAGGTGCTGGATCTGGAAGCGCACGGAATAAGGATGATACAGATAGATGAGGCTGCACTCAGGGAGAAGCTTCCGCTCAGAAAATCCGACTGGTATACGGAGTACCTTGATTTTGCAATACCTGCATTCCGCCTGACACACAGCGGTGTGAAAGCTGAGACGCAGATACACACACATATGTGCTACAGTGAATTTACGGATATCATACCTGCCATAGACGATATGGACGCAGATGTGATCACATTTGAGGCATCAAGGTCTGATCTGCAGATACTGGATTCTCTCAGGGAGAACAACTTCGAGACAGAGGTGGGACCTGGCGTATATGACATTCACTCTCCGAGAGTTCCGTCGGTGGCAGAGATCGTGAAAGCGGTAAATGTCATGCTCACAAAGATTGACAGAGACAAGCTCTGGATTAATCCAGACTGCGGTCTTAAGACGAGAGGTGTTCCTGAGACTGACGCCAGCCTCAGGAACATGGTTGAGGCTGCCAGACAGGTGAGAAAATAAAATAAGAAAATATAAGAATCAACAGGGCGGTGGTACTGCAGAACAAGCAGTGTCACCGCCTTGGTTTTTTGTCTCTTCAAACGGCAGATTCAGAAAGAAAATAAAGCGTGAAATGATGATATCTCATCGCCACAGCATACACAAACCACGCAAATACAACAAAATCTGCCATTTCCATACTGCGCACGCGTTTGACAAAAGATAAAAAATAAATTGACACAGAAAAATCAGTAGTCTATATTAGCATGTGGTTAGCTAGGACTAACTGTGCAAATGACATTTTTACTAAATGTGGGAAGGAGGCCATGCTTATGACAGACGACGAGAAAGCCGAGGAGGGCTTTCGCGGAGAGATTGGCAAGAATCTCTATTACTCAAGGGAAGAACAGGAAGAAGATATACTTGAGGCGGTGTATTCCTGGTGGAAGGACGGACACACAGCGACAACTCCACAGATATGTATGCACTTCGATCTGACAAAGCGAGAGGCAACCTACTATGTGAGGCAGATGGTGAGGCATGGATATCTCAGAGAGCCAGATGGAAATAATCTGGAGCTCACGGCATTTGGCAAGGCAGAAGGTGCGGAATGTCTGAGGCGGCATCGCCATCTGACTCACTTCCTGCAAATGGTGTGCGGCATAGATGCAGATCTTGCCGAGGAAAATGCCTGCAGGATGGAGCATGTGGTGAGTGGAGCGGTCATGCGCGGCATATGCGATTTTATAAGATACGGCGACACATATGACAGGACTGTGAAGGGAGCAAATCTCAGAAGTTTCTATGATGAGGGGACATACATGTTCTGCATGGGAATCTATGAGACTGAGAAGAGATACCCAAGAGTTCTGGCAAAGGAAAACGCAGAATTTTCCGACAGTGTTCTGCTGGAGGTGAGCAACGAGAAGAGTTCATTTTATCTTCAGGAGCTGCAGCCGGCAGGGGATCAGGACAAGTCATATGAGCGTGTCTGGTACAAATGTGAAGCCGATTGGAGAGAAGCACCCCGGACAGAGAGGGGAATAAGACTTCCCACAGAGGCGTTTACATTCATGTTCGGTCCACAGAAGCTGGTGACAGAAGGCTTCTGCATCCTTGCATTTGGCAGCGGGGAGCAGACGGATCCGGATGAGAACAGCTACAGGGAATTGAACGTACATATTTGGTAGGAGGTATAAGGTATGGCACAAGGCGATAATTTCAAGAGGAACAATCTTCCTACCATGCAGCAGATCCGCTACCTGACAGAGCTTGAGAAAATGGAGAACAGGCGGGGAAATGTGTCGATGATATCGGAGATATGCGGCGTGCATCACGGCTCAGTGAGCAGATATTTCAAAATGTGTGCAGAGAGCGGACTGTTAAATGACGACTACACATTCACCAGGGCAGGAAGGGAATGGCTGCACAAATACCAGAAACTGATCGAGGATCTTGAGAAATACCTGCAGAACATAGGCGTGGGTGCGGACGAGATACCAGCATCGGTCAGACAAATGGTTGAAAGCCTGGATTATTATGTTCTGTCCAGCATGATACGGAGCGATCAGGAGATGCGCAAGGAGTATTCCGCCAGCAAGCGGAGTCCGGGCTTCACTATGAAAAGTTTCCTGAGTGATGTGCTGGCATACGGAACGGAACCGGTTGAATTCGTGCTGTTCAGGGTGGATGCGCAGAAAACGTGTCATCTGTCCATGGCAAACAGGGGATTTGAACATCCGGCTATCCTGAGACACAACAAACGCGGAAGCTGGATACAGCTCACCATCAAGGAAATGAAAGCGCAGTCAAGGATGACAGGCGAGGCCATGACAGGGCATCTGGCATCCATGAAGTACGAGGAAAATGGTGTGCTGCAGCAGGCGGAGATCAAAGAAGGCAAGCTTCGTATACCACTGGAAGCGTGCCATTTCACTAAAAAGCAGGGCGGTGAGGTGATGGGAACCATCCCGGTCACAGTGACCTGCAGTGTGGGAAGAAACCATATGCCGGAGAGCACAGCGGTGCTGGCATTCTGGCTGTAACAGAAATAAAAAAGAAAGGGTAGATTATGAGAATGAAGATCAAAAACAGAATACTGGCAAGTGTTCTATCGTTTCTTATTATAATAGCGACAGCCTTTTCAGGTGTGACAACTGCGAAGGCGGCTGAGGGAGATACGACAGGCGGCCTGCAGGTCGGTCACAGATATATTATTCCTTTTAAGGGATGGCAGTACAGTACTGATGAAGGTAAGAATACAGAGATAAATGTAAATACTATATCAGTTTTGAATCGTATGGCACATGAGGCTATAGTGGAACCAGAAGAAAATGGAAAATATAAGCTGACAATAGAAGTAAATAATTATGATAAGTTGTCTGCGTTCCAGATATTTAAACAAGGGACACTTCCAGACGAGACCGGAACTGGTGGATATAAATTAGCAACTATTGGACTTGATTCTTATAGATCAAGAGATAAGGTTGTAAAAGCTGGTTGGATGGATGAGGAGAATGATAAGAAGATATATGCCTCGGACGAGATAACCATTGAGGGAACAGATTATTCAGCAAATAAATTCTTGACATTTGAAATAAACAATTTAAGTGATTTTCTGTACTTTAATTCTGTTACAGATGTCGGATATTCTTGGGGCGAGTATGGCAGCGGCAGATGGTATTCTGCA
>USSH01000280.1 GCA_900557435.1 uncultured Coprococcus sp.
TGGAAGAACTCCGGGCAATATAGTAGCCATCAGACCTCTCAGACAGGGAGTTATATCCGATTATACGATTACTGAGAAGATGCTCAAGTACTTTATTCAGAAGGCAGTGGGAAGAAGCTATTTTGGACGACGCCCAAGGATAAGTGTATGTGTGCCTTCACAGGTCACAGAGGTAGAGAAGAAGGCTGTTGAGGATGCAACCTATGCGGCCGGAGCCAGAGATGTGTCGATCATAGAGGAGCCAGTCGCTGCTGCGATAGGTGCCGGTATAGATATATACAGACCATGTGGCAATATGATAGTTGATATAGGCGGAGGAACAGCAGATATAGCTGTTATATCTCTCGGAGGACCGGTTGTCAGTGCGTCCATCAAGGTTGCTGGTGACGATTTCGATGAGGCCGTTGTGCGATTTATGAGAAAGAAGCACAATCTTCTGATTGGAGAGAGAACCGCTGAGGAGATCAAGATCAAGATAGGAACATGTTACAGACGTCCTGAGAATATAACCCTGGATATAAGGGGAAGAAATCTCGTAACAGGACTTCCGAAGACCGTCACTGTCACATCAGATGAAACAGAGGAGGCGCTTCGCGAGCCGGCATCACAGATCTGTGAGGCTGTACATTCAGTTCTTGAGAGAACACCTCCTGAGCTGGCAGCAGATATAGCTGACAGAGGTATAGTTCTGACTGGAGGAGGAGCACTTCTTCATGGACTTGAGGAGCTTCTTGAGGAGAAGACAGGAATAACTACAATGACTGCAGAGGATCCACTCAGAGCTGTAGCCATAGGTACAGGTAAGTATATAGAGCTTCTTAGCGAGAAGAATAACTAGTGGAGAAAGGTTTAGCCTTCAGAGGAGATCAGACTTTTGATAAGAGAAGGATACGTAGAGAAAGTAATATATAAGAATGAGGACAATGGATACGCCGTCTTTACCGTCGAAGGTGAGGACGGCGAAGATATTTTTGTGGGCACTCTCCGAAGTGTAGCAGAGGGAATGTATGTATCCGCAGAGGGAGAATTTGTGGAACATCCCACATATGATCTACAGTTTAAATTCACATCCTGCGAGATAAAAATGCCTGATGATATTCTGGGTGTAGAAAAATATCTTGGATCAGGTGTGATCAAGGGCGTTGGTGAGGCTCTGGCAAAGAGAATAGTCAAGAAATTTAAGATGGATTCTCTTAGGATCATCGAGGAAGAACCAGAGAGACTGGCAGAGATCAGGGGAATATCTGAGAGGAAAGCCAGGGAGATCGCAATCTCATATAACGAAAAAAAAGAGATGCAGGATGCTCTTTTGTTTTTGACGGGACTCAATATACCAGTCAATCTCGCTGTGAAGATATATAATGAGTATGGCGATAAATTGTATGATGTTATAAGGACCAACCCGTATAAGATAGCAGAAGATATCGCCGGCGTTGGATTTAAGACAGCAGATGGGATCGCGGACAGTCTGGGGATAAATAAGGATTCTGATTTCAGAGTGAGGGCGGCTATAATGTATGCGCTGTCTGGGGCGAACAGGCTGGGGCATATGTATCTTCCACAGAAGATGCTTGTGGATAAGACGTATTCTCTGTTGATGAATGAATATATGCCATATGATCCGGAACTCGAGATGACTATCTGCAATCAGGTGCTGGAATTAAGCGTGGCAGGAAAGATCATCATAAAAGAAATAGTACGTGAGAGTAGTGCGAATGTCGCGACCATAGGAGTTTCAGATATAGGAGTTTCAGACATAGGAGCTTCAGATATAGGAGCTTCAGATATAGATGCTTCAGGGATGGGCGCTCTGGACCATGAGGGATTGCTGGATGAGGAGACGCAATGTCGTCCGGAGAATATCATTTACAGAGTGAGCGACTATTATACAGAACTCAATTCGGCAAAGCTTTTGACAGCGCTTGATATAGATTTCTCCAAGGCTAAAATAAATATCGATAAGGTTATAAAATCAGTCGAAGATGAGGAGAATATAAAACTTGCGGATGCTCAGAGGCAGGCGGTTCAGAAGGCGGTTCATCATGGCGTTGCGGTTATAACGGGTGGCCCCGGAACAGGAAAAACAACCATAATCAATGTTCTCATCAAGATATACGAAAGTCTTAGGATGAACATTGTGCTTGCTGCGCCAACGGGACGTGCGGCAAAGAGGATCACGGAAGCCACGGGATATGCAGCTCAGACCATACATAGACTTTTGGAACTCAGTGGCGGTGTGGATGACGATGACTCAGCGTATATGTTTGCTCGTAATGAGAGCAATCCATTGGAGACAGATGTAATTATAATTGATGAGATGTCTATGGTGGACAGTGGTATATTTTACAGTCTCTTAAAGGCAGTAACTCCGGGGACGAGGTTGGTGCTGGTGGGGGATTCCAATCAGCTGCCATCGGTTGGACCGGGAAATGTGTTAAAGGATATAATTGCCTCAGATGTATTCAATGTCTCGATCCTTGACAGGATATACAGGCAGGGCAAGGACAGTGATATAATAGGTAATGCTCATAAGATCAATGATGGAATACACATAGAGATAAAGAATAAGAGTGAAGATTTCTTCTTTATTCCAAGAAATGGATATAACGAGATAATAAACGAACTCAGGATACTCATGACAAAGCAGCTTCCATCTTTTTTCAATGTGGACAGTGCAGATATACAGGTGCTGACACCTATGAGAAAGTTTGACCTTGGAATAGAGAATCTGAACAGACAGCTTCAGGAGATACTTAACCCGTCCGGACATGGAAAACCAGAGTATGTGAGAGGTGATGTGGTATTCCGTCAGGGCGACAAGGTTATGCAGGTGAAGAATAACTATAAGCAGGAATGGAAGATTATGGATCAGTCCGGCAGATTTGCCAAGGAGGAAGGTACCGGTGTGTTCAATGGAGATATAGGATTTGTGAAGACTGTGGACGACTATGATCAGAAGCTGGTTATAGAGTTTGATGATGGCCGTCAGAGCGAATATCCATATAATCAGCTCGACGAACTTGAACATGCATTTGCAATAACGATCCACAAGTCACAGGGAAGTGAGTACCCGGTGGTCGTGCTTCCGCTGCTTAGATGTCCGCCGAAGCTGCTCAATAGAAATCTCTTGTACACGGCAGTGACGAGAGCAAGAAGATGTGTTGTGATAGTAGGAAACATAGGGCTGGCAAATGCAATGATAGACAATGAAGATGAACAGAAGAGATTTACCACATTTGCACTGAGATTGCGTGAGGCAGCCGGAGAATGATGATACCCACCAGGCGGAGCTGACCAGAGTGGGAGAATGATGATATCCACCGGGCGGAGCTGACCGAGGTGGAATGAGGTGCTGATAAACAGATAAGAGATTATATATCATAGTAATAACGGGTAATGCAGATATGGGATTGACGGAGAAGGATCCCATGCTGTCTGCTGCCTGTATTATTTATTATAAGCTGGGGGGATTACGTGGGTGTATATGATAGCGTTATGG
>USSH01000281.1 GCA_900557435.1 uncultured Coprococcus sp.
GTCCAATGTCTTATAGTTGTAGAGCAGCCAGGCAAGCCTGTGCATGGCAATGACTGTCTTTCCACTTCCAGCCCTTCCATCTACAATAAGGTTGTGGGCTGTCCTGTTTCTTATGATGGTATCCTGTTCCTTCTGTATGGTTGCCACCACGCTCTTCATCTTAACACTGCTGTTGCCGCCAAGTGCCTCAAGAAGTATGACATCATTTATATTTGCATCTGTGTCCACAGCCTCCCTGAGTCTTCCATTTCCGATGACAAACTGTTTCTTCTCAAGTATCTGTCCGGTAAACTCTTCACTTCCCATATCATCTGTGTTCACTGTGTATGAAGCATCGCCCTTCTCGTACTCATAATACATAGAAGATACCGGCGCGCGCCAGTCGTATATAAGCTGCTCATCGTTCATGTCTGACTGATATCCTGCCATTCCTATATACAGCGGTATCACATCCCCATCGTCATCGTATCTGAATGTGATTTTTCCAAAGTAAGGATTTTTCTTCTGATGCTCGTACAACTCAAGCCGTTTCGCCGCCCTTCTGAGATATGCCTCATCATTGTTCACAAGCTGCATATTCTGAAGAAACTCCTCGTCATCCATATCGCCGTGACTGTCTCGTATGTATTTCTTCTGTTCTTTTATGCTGTCCTTTTTTAGCTCTGTTTCCCCCTCTGTCACACTTATGCTGTAATCCAGTTCAAGCTCAACATTGTCAAAATAGTCCTCCTCCTTCTCAAAGTCGGTTGGAACATATTTTGATCCATTATCCAATCTCTTGTCTTCCATGTTACTTTCCCGCTCTAACCTTTCTGGCAGCCGTCCAGCCACCATAATATATCCTGCCATTCACATTTTTATAGCTTCTCATCCTGAAATAATATACAGCTCCGGCATTCTTCACCGTTATATTCTTCGCCGTCACCGATTTTCCGGATACCATTATATTTTTATATTTTGCAAATGTTTTCGTGTCACTATACTGGATCAGATATCCCGATACCTCAGCTGCCTTATTCCACTTCACGCTGACTATTCTCCTTGAAGGCGAAGTAACAGAAGTTATCTGAGTCGTGGACAGTCTGTACATTGCCGATCCCACAGTATCATACGAGCTCCACACTCCACTGCCATACGCTTTGACCGTATAAAGATATGTTGTCCCTGTATTTGCTGTACTATCGGTTATCGAGTCCGTTGTCCCTGTAACGCTCTTTATAAGTATCCACGCTGTACTTCCTGATTTTCTCCTGTATACATTGTACATGGACGCACCCGAGACCTTATTCCACGATACGACCATACCTTTGTAACCATTTGCAGCTACAGGCTTTGGCTGGGTCAATCTGAGCAGTTCCACAGCATTTTCCGCAGCCCCGATCTCACTGTCTCCAACTGGCCTGACCATATATCTGTACTTTTTCCCAGCCGTTATATTCTTATCGACAAATGAATCCGCACTGCCACCTACTGTATACACACATGAATATGACTCCCCTGTGCTCTTTCTGTATATTTTATATCCCTCAGCACCATCCACTGCAGTCCAGGAGATGCTAAGCCCCTCCTGAGTATTATTTATCGAATTCAACTTACATCTGCCAAGCGGCTGTTTCTTTTTCTCAGCATGATCGCGGAAATAATCTGCCATATACGGACATCCATACCCATAATACACGTCTTTTCCGGTATCACCAAGATCAACGCTGTAGTCTATAAGTCTCTCTTTCAGCTCAGCATTTGAAACAGACGGCTCGGTCATCTTGACATAAGCTGCAGCCGCAGATATATGTGGAGCGGCCATAGATGTACCGCTGTTCACATGACTATGCCCCGTTCCATTCATCCATGCCGATGTGATATATGAACCCGGAGCAGAAAAGTCAACTGCATCACCATAATATGAATAAGTATCAGCAAATGTCACTGTACCGGCAGCCACCTTGTCAGCTGTATCTTCCGTGCCCGGCTTCTGCATCAGCGCCGACACTGTTATCACATTCCTGCTGTCCGCCGGATATGACACGCCCTCCACATCGTTGATTCCCCAGTTGTTAACCGACTTGTTGGCATTTCCCGCAGCCACACATATGACCACATTCTCGTTGTTCGCCTGTTCTATAAGCGGATCCAGCATCGCCCTGGTATTCTCATTTGCATTTGTGCCATAGAAACACAAGCTCATATTGATTATATCCACTCCTCGATCCAGTGCAGCCATGATTCCTCTCTGAACTACCGATACCGCTGTGGATCCAGAATCTGAAAAACATTTTATGATCGTGAGCTTTGCATTATCCGGGGTTGCATCAGCTATTATCCCTGCCACATGGCTTCCATGCCCCAGCTTATCGCTGAAATCCCCATCTGTTCCATCGTCATAGCAGTTCACACTGTCAGCAGTATTGATCCTTCCATCAAACAGAGTGTCAGACGCATTTATTCCCGTGTCTATCACAGCTATATCCACATCCGAAGCTACGCTGTACCCAGACACCTCTGCCTTAAGCTTGTCCATTCCCATGTACGTGGTTCCCCAGCTCACAGCATCATATTTTCCCGACTCAGCAAGTGCTGCCTGTCCACTGATTCCGGCATCATACACATCCGCTGAATATATCATCTGATCTGGCATGCAATTGTCGCTGCCATACTCGTCCACCAGATATCTATATGCCGTTTTCGTATCTTCCTCAGAATCAAATCCCAGAATATAATAGTTGTATTTGTCATAGCAGACAACACTTGATGCACCACAGGTATCAGGGAACTCATCCGCATAGACAATGATACGCTTTAACCTGTACTCGTCATCCACAGCCGCCATGTCCTGATCTTTTGCATTCAGATCGTTCTCATTCTGATTTTGCACATCCTGATTTTTCGTGTCCGAACTCTCTGTATCCAGTTTTTCCATGCCTGCAGCTTCCATAGCTTTTCCTATCTCAACCGCATCATCAACCCGGTATATGACTGTCCCATCAGGATTGCCGTCATCATTTTTTACATCGTCCGTTTCATGCAGGCTTTGCGCATACACATATCTGTCCGTCCCAGTTAAACCTAATCCAATCAAAACTGCAAGGCACGCCGCCAGACTTATAGCGTTTTTCTTCTTCAACATGATTTTCTTCGATATATTTTTCTTCGATATGAATTTCTTCAATATGACTTTCTCCAATATGACTTTCTCCTATGCATCCTTCTCCTATATAGTCTTCTATATGGATTTCTCCAATTTCTTCTACACACTTACATAGTTATTTTTAGCATTCCTGTGTCTAATATTTTATATAGTCGTTCGCAAGTGCAATGACCTGCGCACTGCCGCTCAGTGCACTTCACTATGTCACGATTCGCACCTATGACGCTTTCCATTGCTATCGGAGCTATCATGATCCAATACACCTCTCACCTATCATGTCTGCTCACACGCGCTCATTATATCATATCGCCTGTCGGCTCAATGTGGGCATTCGCATTATG
>USSH01000282.1 GCA_900557435.1 uncultured Coprococcus sp.
CTCATATCATATGTAGTGGATGTGTATAGAAATGAGGTCAGACCGCAGAGGGAGTACTGGAAGCTGCTCTTGTACTCAAGCCTTTTTCATCAGTGTATAGCGGGTCCTATCGTAAGATATGAGACTATAGCTGATGAGATCGACAACCGAAAGATAACAGAGAATGATATATATATGGGTGTAAGACGATTTACGGTGGGACTTGCAAAGAAGGCGATACTTGCCAACTCGTGTGCAAGCATTGCGGATACACTCCTTCCGGCTGGTGTTGAAAGTCTTAAGACCCAGACTACACTTGGAATGTGGCTCGGAATGATAGCGTATATGATGCAGATATATCTGGATTTTTCAGCGTATTCTGATATGGCTATAGGAATGGGACGCATGGTGGGATTCCATTATGATGAGAATTTCAATTACCCATATATGGCAAATTCCGTGAATAACTTCTGGAGAAGATGGCACATATCGCTTAGCTCGTTCTTTAGAGACTATGTGTACATACCGCTCGGAGGCAACAGATGCAGCACAGCGAAGTATGTACGAAATATGGCTATAGTATGGTTCCTTACCGGAATGTGGCATGGTGCAAGCTGGAATTATATATTCTGGGGACTTTATTATCTGGCATTTCTTCTCCTTGAGAAATTTTTCCTCGGGGGAAGACTTGGACCGGTGGCGTCACACATATACACGCTTCTTGTCATTCTGTTTGGCTGGACGATATTTAAGTTTGAGAACATTTCTGAGCTTGGAACTGTGCTTGCAGGAATGTTCGGATTTGGCACTTCAGGATTTGCAAATATGGCACTTGGAACCGTGTTCCTCAAGAACATGTTCTTCCTGATCTTTGCGGGTGTGGCATGTACCAATCTGGGCAAGAGATTCAGAAAGACTATGATAGAGATAGGCAAGGTCAATCCGATCATGTTTACGGTCCACAATGTGTTGGATATGATAACGCCGGCAGTGTTGCTCATTGTGTCAGTGCTGGCACTGGTTGGGGCAAGTTACAATCCGTTCCTTTATTTCCAGTTCTGATATGAGCTGCGCAGAAAAAGAGTACTAATAAAGAGTGTTAATAATGAAGGTGAATGTGAGTGGATATGAATAGAACGAGATCAGGAAATAATTCAGGAAAAAATACAAGAAGAAATGTTAACCGGGGCGGAAGACGGTATGTGAAGAGATTTTCCAGAAGTCAGAAGATGCAGATACGAAAATTCAGAACCATAGGTGTTCTGGCATTTGCAGCGATCATGGCTGTGGGTGCATTTATTGGATTGCTGTTCTTTGTCAGACCTAAGAAGTCCATCATGGAGAAAAGAGAACTGGCAAAATTCCCGTCATTTACAATAACGTCATTCCTTGACGGATCATATTTTGAGTCAGTATCCCTGTGGTACTCCGACACATATCCTATGAGAGACAAGCTTGTGTCAGCAGATCAGGGGATTAAGTCTCTGTATGGAATAGAGGCCGGAACTCAGGTTGTTGGAGGTAACACGAAGGGTGATGATATCCCTGAGGTTGATAAGGATTCGATAAAGCAGACCACCACAGAGGCTGCCACAGATACTTCCGTAGATACTTCCACAGAAGATCCTGAGATAGGACTTCCAGCCAGCAAGACAGACTCAAAGACTAACAAGGGAAACAGTTCAGGAAAGACTACTGTACAGACAGTGGAACCGCCTGATTCCAAGGCGATGGATGAGGCATTCCAGAAACAGCTTCAGGATAATCTCTATGTGAAGGACGGTGCAGCTTACAGTCTGTACTATTTTGTGCAGGACTCTGCCACGGAATATATAGATGCACTGAATAATGCAGCGGCAAAGCTGTCAGGCGTGGCAAATGTATACGATATACTTATACCGAACAATTCCGGAGTCCTTCTGTCGGATGATGATCTCGCAAAACTTGGCGGATCAGATCAGAAACAGGCTATAGAATATTACTACAGTCTTATGCAGGGGGTAAAGACAGTGGATATATTCGATACACTTAAGTCCCACAACGATGAGTATATCTACTTTAGGACCGATCACCACTGGACAGCAGATGGTGCCTTCTATGCGTATGAGGAGTTCTGTAAGGCTAAGGGTATAACTGAGATACCTCGTGAAAAGAGAAAAAAAGATACGTTTGAAGGTTTCCTTGGAAGCTTTTATAGTAATCTTCAGAATCAGGATATGAAGAAAAATCCGGATACTATATATGCCTATGAGCCTATAGGAACAAATGATATGACTTATTGGAATGATGACGGGTCAGAGCAGAAGTGGAATGTCATAATGGATGTCAATGGCTGGGATAAGGGCACATTGTACTCTACGTTTGTTGGTGGTGATACACCGATGGCGGTGATAGAGAATCCAAATGTCACAGATGGTTCGACCTGCGTGGTGATGAAGGAGTCATATGGAAATGCATTCATACCATTCCTTGTGGATCATTATTCCACCATATATATATTGGACTACAGATATTCAAATGTTAATGTGATAGACTTTGTTAAGGAAAAGCAGGCAGATGATCTTATCTGTATCAACAACATATCACTCATAGGTGATGAAGATGTAGCAGCCACTATAAAGGGCGTACTGCAGTAGCACCAGTTATCTCAGATAAAGGATATCAACAATACAACAAACCGGAGGAGATCGTTATGGACAAATTAGGGTTTATAGGTATGGGAAATATGGCACAGGCACTCTGTGCAGGATTTGTTAATTCTGGCAAGGTAGCGGCGGGAGATGTGTATGCATATGCACCGCACTATGACAAATTGCTCGGCAATGCGGAGAAATATGGATTTAATCCGTGCAGATCACTTTCAGAGCTTGTGGATGCCGTGGACACTGTCATCATGGCATGTAAGCCCTACCAGATAAATGATGTCCTAGTGGAGATCGGAGAGAAGCTTCACGGAAAGGCATTGGTGTCTGTGGCTGCAGGATGGGACTTCAAGAAGTACAGTGAGTATTTTGACAGTTCAGTGAGAGTGCAGTTTGTTATGCCGAATACCCCAGCCATGGTGTATGATGGTGTCATGCTCTTTGAGGCGCAGAACTCACTTGAGGAGGAAGAACGCGCACAGATAAAGGAATTGTTTGCCGCTGTGGGCATAGTTGAGGAGCTTCCTTCGAATCTCATGGGAATAGGTGGTGCTGTGACAGGATGTGGTCCTGCATTTGTGGATCTGTTCATAGAGGGATACGCCGATGCGGCTGTAAAGTACGGAATTCCAAGACAGACGGCGTATAGACTGATATCACAGATGATCCTTGGATCAGCAAAACTACAGCTGGAGACCGGGGAACATCCGGGAGTGCTAAAGGATAATGTGTGCTCGCCTTCAGGTACGACCATTTGCGGTGTGGCATCCCTTGAAGAGTCAGGGATACGGAGTGCGTGTATAAAGTCTATAGATGCTATCATGAACAAGAAATGAGATAAGGGGGTATCCACGGATAC
>USSH01000283.1 GCA_900557435.1 uncultured Coprococcus sp.
CTGGGAAGTGTGTCCGGTCATGGAGAAGGGATAAATAACATTTTCATGGTAGGAGATGTCAAACAGAGTATATATTCCTGTATAAAATTACTGTCCTGATATTCATCTATAAATATCTCCCTGTATCTCCGTGAGACTTCTATTCCACTCTTTGAAGGGATAAACTTACTTGTATGTGTATCATCATCTTTCTGCACTCCATCACAGAGTATTCTGAATGCAAACTCCTCTATATCATGAAATTCAAACAGGTTCTTATCACGTTTTACTTTCATCAGTTCATCCATGTAAAGTTCAGTGAGGTCAAGAAGAGCATTCAGGACAGGGGCTACAAGTTTTATCTGCCCGATGACATCGTCCACGTCTATTATAAGCGACATGAGATCTGTTATCATTTTCTTATATACACTCCGGCTGTTTTTGATAAACTGTGCAAGTTCCGGATCCGCATCCTTTTTTGCTGCCACAAGTCTGTCAAATGCATAGTATATCTTTCTGCCTTCCGCATCCTCTGTCACTCTCTGATTTTCAGGTCTCAAAGAGTCTGTATACAATTTTTTTATGTCGAAAAGATTCACCGGCGAATCTCCCGCCTTGTCACACAGTTTTACCATGTGGGATAACATATCTACATCCCGGTCAATCCTCTCACCGTAATTTTCCAGATTATTGTCCTCGGTGGCATATTTCTGACATTTCAGAGCCATGTTATGTGCTGTTACAATGGTGTTGCACGCACGCTCAGCAAACAGTCTTACCAGTGGAAGCTCTGTAATAACTCTGCATTTGTCCTCATATGATGTTTTCTCATCCACAGAAACATCAAGCGCCATCCTTGCATCCTGTATCCAGCCATGTCTGTCCGGATAACTGGATATCACCAACATGAGATGGTTCACCAGCTCCGGAACCGCTGTATCACGTTCCTTCACAGCAAATGTCCTCACCAGTCTGATAAACCCCGGCACAAGATTCTCATCTGCATAACAGCTCTCCATAACCTGGTCAAGCACATCTTTTTTGATGATCTCCATCTCGGTTTTATCCCCGATATCAAAAGCTGAATCAAGCTGTACCTTTGAAAAATATTCCTTTACTATATGCAGGCAAAAACTGTCTATGGTGCATATCTCAGCATGATTGATAAGCGTCATCTGTTTTATAAGATGTTCATCATATATGCCCTTCACCATATAGTCATCTATCTTTTTCTGAAGCGCAGCGCGTATCTTTTCCTTCATCTGTGATGCCGCTGCATTGGTAAAGGTTACGACCAGCAATTCATCCACATTGACACGATCTTTGTCTGGCAGCTTATTTCCAGCCGAATCAACACCCATGACCATCTCTATAATACGCTCCACCAGAACCGCAGTCTTTCCGGATCCAGCCGCAGCTGCAACGAGCAGATTCCCACATCTCGTATCTATGACATGGGCCTGCTGTTTTGTCCAGGTTACCGCTTTATCTCCCATATGTATACCCTCCTTCATCTAATAAGCACACATGTTAAATCTCAATTCCAAGTTCCGCAGCCTTCTCTCGAAGCCTTTTTGTCTCTTCTTTTATATCGGCAACAGCATTCTCAGCCTCCACCAGAGCGCTTCTCGCTGTCTCAAGGTTCTCCCGCATCTTGTCGGTCGCCCTGTCTCCTCGGCTTGTAACTTTTTCCTCCGCTGCATCGAATTTGGCTCTTGCCTTTTCGTATTTTTTGTTGGCGGAGTCAATCTTCTTTTCACTTTCAGCTATCTGCTTCCTGACTGCTTTAATATCAGACTCCTTGGCATCATATTTATCCTGTTCTTTAGAATACATACGGGAATATCTATTACCGCCATATTTGCTGTCGAACATACATATCGATCTGTATGTACAATATGTGCAGGCACTGCTCTTACCACTCTTCACAGGATTTATCTTTATCTCACCATCCGCAATACAGTTTCCAAGTCTCTCTATATTTCTCCTATTGGCCTCCATGAGTTCTTCTATCATAACCTCATCCATGGCCTGATTCTCCGCAAGAGTCGCCTTTGAACTATCCATCACCTGAACAGCCCTGCTGCTTCCATTGTATATTCCCGAATATTTTGATGAATCCAGAACCACATCCTCTATGGCTCCAACCTTAAGCTTTCCAAACATTCTCATCTCATCGGTCACCATCTCGTGACGGTTCTCATCAAACCTTATATCTCCATCGAAGTCCGTCATATCCGCAATCGGATCACTAAACGCATAATACAGAAGTCCGCCTACATGAACGTCATCCTTTGACCGTTCGATCTTCTCCATCCGTCTCTTTTCCAGCTCATATGCAATGGCTCCATATGTAACCAGCTGCATCTGCAAACCAGCCAGAACTTTTGCCTTATCTATCTTCTGCTCTGATGATTTGTAATCTATTATCTTAAAATACACATCATTGTCATCCATGTATTCATCAAGTCTGTCTATGACGCCCTTGATATTCATCTTTATTCCATTTTTTAGATTAAATACGTAGTCTGACAAATTATCTTCATTTTCTGCAGTGTTAAAACGCTTCTCAAAATTCTCCGGCCTCATGTCAGAACATAACACAAATGTCCTCAGTGTCTTTGCGGTTCTCACCGCAATGTCCTCCAGAAACTTCTTCACGTAAGCTGATCTGCTTGAGTCAAGGAAAAACTCCTCTGCCTCATCGTCAGCCGATGCGTCCACGAATTCTACCGCCTTGGCAGCCAATTCGTCATCCGACATTTTCCCCCAGTCGTTGCCCCACACCGCCTTAACGTACTTGAACATCTTCTCCATGGATTCATGAAGTATGGTTCCAACATTTTCAGAATTCAGCTGATAAGTCTCCCTGTCCATTAGTCCAAGTCCGTATTGGAGAAAATACTTAAACTGGCACTCTGCATACTTTTCAAGCTTTGAAACACTCTCTGTAAGTTCATTGCCATATAGCAGACTGACAGTCTCCGGGGACAGCTGCCGTGCTGTGTTGGTATATCCATGTCCTTTTCTCATGGCTTCAAGCCATTTCCTATAATCAGATATATCACAGTCCTGTTCTTCTATAAGTCGCTTGACAGCCTGGAGAGTTACATCGTTTTCTACCATATCATACCTGTTCACAAGGTATCTCAAGGCACCATTTATTGTCTCCGGTACCTCACTGTCCAAGTCAAAATCTGTAATTTCCAGATCTGGAAATATGTTTCTTATCCTGTCGACAAGATATGATGGATTGAGTGCATTGGCATCCTCTCCATTCTTTCTGAATACAATGTACATCTTGTCAGACGGCTTTGTGAGACATGTATAGATATAAAACTGTTCTATATAAGCATTGGTCCTGTCGGATGGAGCCAGCGTAACCCCACAAGTTTCCAGATTCTGCCTGTCACCATTTGAAAGGATCTTGCCTTTTTTTGCCGGTTTCGGAATGATTCCTTCATTTACCCCTGTAAAGAAGAGTACTTTCACA
>USSH01000284.1 GCA_900557435.1 uncultured Coprococcus sp.
CTGGTTTTGCAAGATGCGGAAAAGGTCGGACCTTTTCCCGAAAAAATATAAACGCCATCAGCGTTTACATTTTTCCATCTTGGCAGGAGTGCCTGCACCCTGTATATAAGATATGTGGTGGTTAATGTACCACCAACAATTACTGATATGGTGGCACTTTCTGCCATCACTTTGCTGTTTTAGTGGCGTTTTCCGCCACCACTTTTCCATTTTGATGGCACTTTCCGCCACCATGACTTTTTTCTCGCTTATCTGAGTGGTGGCGCTTTTTGCCGTCACTTTACTGTTTTGGTGGCGCTTTTTGCCCCCACTTTTGCATTTTGACGGCACTTTTTGCCCCCACACTTTTTCGGCTCTGATTTGTGCGGGGGCGCTTTCTGCCCCCACTTTGTGGTTTTGGGGGCGCTTTTTGCCCCCATTTTCACGTTTTGGGGGCGCTTTTTGCCCCCACACTAATGAAACTGCATCACTACATCCATAATAACGATTTCCTCTGCCATCATCCTGGTCTGTGTTCTTAGCTGTAACTGTTCTGTAAAGGAATTTGGATTCTTTGGCTTATGCTTTTTCAGCCACTTAGCTTCAATATCATCGAGCAGCTCATATGCTGTATCATTGACTTCATCCGCTCTCTCTTCAAGCTCACCGAACCGCACCAGACTCTTATATCTCATTGGATATTCTTCCTTGATATATTTAATCCACATACGCCCATACTTTCCTACATCTATATCTGCCTTCTCTGTTCCTGCAACAAGCACCGGATAAAAGATTCCATCCCTTTCTTCATATGGGATACCTAGCTTTTCAAATGTTGTCTTACTCATAATGATTACCGCCTTTCTCATCACTCTGCAGAATATCAAGCACATGCTTTAATGGAACCAGCAGTTCTTCAACATCTATACCTCTGTCAGATTCATCTAATGTCTGTAATTCTTCCAGTATCGTATCAAGATGAACCTGTACTTTCTTTGCCACCTTCATTCCACCAACAACCCTGATTTCATGCTTCAGCAGACATTGGATGATATAATCCTGTTTTGAAAGTCCGCTGAGTGAAACCTTCACATTCAGCTCCTGTGCTTCCTCCGGTGACATACGAAACGCTACTACAATATTTCTCCATCTGTTCTTGGCATCCAGCCTTTTCTCGCTCATAATAATCTGCTCCTTCCGATATAAAATCTATTCTTTTAATTTCTGCTGCATATATCCAGTAAAACTTGTACCGGCATGATTCATAATGTTTTACATAGGCATTATCAGACTGCCTTGTACTTATCAATGCTTATAATTTTTTCCGCAACTGCATCCATATCAATCATAGGTGCTGTTTCCTCTGTCTGCATGATTTCTACATCATCATCCTGCTCTTCACAATCCTCAAAGCTTGCATTGACAGCATCAAGTCTGTCTGCCATTGCCACCTGCTTTGACGGAAACAGATGTGAATAACGATATGTGATATCAATACTCTCATGGCCAACCCTGTCAGCTATTGCAACTGCGGAGAACCCAAGGTCAATCAGATGTGAAATGTGCGAATGCCTAAGATCATGAATTCTGATTTTCTTCACACTGGATAATTTGCAGCCACGCTCCATCTCATGATGAAGGAAGCTCTTTGTTACCAGAAAAATCCTGTCTGTTGGTGTCTGGTCATATAACATTGCAAAATATTCCTGCATTTCTTCGGCAAGGAACTTCGGCAGCTTGATTGTCCTGTTGCTCTTAGGTGTTTTCGGTGTTGTAATAACATCCTGCCCCTGTAGCCGCTGATACGATTTATTTATTCTGACTGTGTTCTTTTCAAAATCAAAATCTTCCATCGTAAGTGCAAGCAGCTCACCTAATCTCATTCCTGTCCAGTACAGCATTTCAAATGCATAAAATGAAACCGGCTTGTCAATCACCGCTTCTGAAAACTTCTTATATTCCTCAGTTGTCCAGAAAAGCATTTCCTTCTTTTCTTCCCTGCCCATATTTCCGGCCTGTCTTGCCGGATTTGATTTCAGATTATAAAACCTGCATGCATGATTGAATATCGCACTTAAAATGTTGTGCATTGTCTTCTTGTAAGTCTGGGAATAACTCTTCCCATTCTCATTACGGAATACAACCATCTCATTCTACCACTTGCGTACATCTCCTGGTGTAATCTCATTCATCTTAAGATTCTTAAAATATGGAAGTATCTTTGTATCCACAATGTGTTCTTTGGTAAGCCATGTGTTGAGTTTGACATAATTTTTCACATCCTCTGTATACAGCTTCCAGAACTCTCCAAATGTCATATCCAGATTATTCTCCTGCCGTATTTTATAATTCCTCTCATAATCAAGTGCTTCCCTCTTTGTTGCAAATCCTCTCTTCTTTATCTGTTTATTTTCCCCAGTCCAGTTCTTACAATAGAATTTGACAAACCAGGTGCCTGTCTTACTGTCTTTATAAGCTGGCATATTCATCATCTCCTTCTTTCCATATGAAGAAGCAGATGCCTAAGCCGTATCGCTTCTGCACCTGCCTCTGTCACAATCTTCTTACCTGTTGCTTATCCTGCATCACTCATACCATAAATGCGTTCTTCAAAATATTTTCTGCTTACTTTTCCACGGATAACAATGTAACCCTTCTTTTCAAGTTCACTGTTGATCTGTCTCATAAGCTTGTATGCTGCTGATCTTGAAATTCCAAGAATCTGCATCACATCTCCTACTTCTAAAAACTTTTCGTTCATGCCCTTTCACCACCTTTCCTTTATAAATTTGTTTTGGCGTTTCTCCATACCAGTTCTGCTGATGTCACAACAAGCCTCATTACCTGAGATAATCTCCTGTAATACCGCCCGCTCCTGCTCGAGGTACTCGGTCCGCTTGGGGGAGTGTCTACATTCGCTCGATTCCTATGAATGTCTTGGCAAATGCCTGTTAGATTTCTGATACCGCTCATTTAGTTGTTTTTCAATACCATATCGTATAGATAATTGAATTGATATTATTCTATACCGTATGGTATTGAATTGTCAAGAAGTTTTTCTAATGTTCTCGTATAGAAAAACTTCCATTTTCATTTTTTCCGTGTTATACTATCTTTAACAGTCCATCAGGGACAGATAAACGGAGGTGACTACACTATGACAATTGGTGAAAGAATAAAGAAAATACGGGTATTCCGTAAAATGACAATGGATGAACTGGGCGGTGCACTTGGATTTGAGGGCAAAAATATGTCGGTCCGCATATCCCAGTATGAAACTGGTGCACGCATTCCCGGTGAAGATATGATTCTAAAGCTTGCTGATGCATTGCACTGCAATTACAAGGCAATCTCTGATTACAGCCTTGGGACTGCTGAAGATATCATCGAAACACTTTTCTGGCTTGAAGAAAGTGCCACATCTCTCCCAGCACGTGGAAAAGGAACAAGATTTCCAGAGTACACAGCTCCCGGTAACCTC